>NZ_JACHVA010000140.1 GCF_014230055.1 Puniceicoccus vermicola
GAGTCGCCAGAACTATTACAAAAGACGTATGGAGCGTCGAGGCAAGGAGATGGAGACCGAGGCCGTGGTGGACTGGGTCAATCGTGAACGTGCGGTGCAACCGCAGTTAGGAGGCTTAAAACTGCACCATCGGATGAAAGAACAAGAGGTTCCTTTCCAACTGGGCCGCGACCGGTTCTTTGACCTGTTGAGGGAGAAAGACTTACTGGTCAAGCCGGAGCCGAGCACACCGCGCACAACTCAGTGGAAAGAGTATCTTCCCGTATTCCCCAATATCGTGGCTGAACGTCCGGCCGAGGCTCCGGAGGAAGTGTGGCTTTGCGATCTAACATACATCGCAACCGACGAAGGCTTCCAGTATCTTTTTTTGATCAGCGACCAGTTCTCGCGAAAAATCGTTGGTTATCATCTCAGCGATACGATGGAGACAACGGACGCCCTTGAGGCGCTGCGTAAGGCTTGTGGCAGCCTGACTCCGGGCAAAAAACCACGGCACCACTCCGATAGAGGATGCCAATACTGCAGCCATAAGTATGTCAACGAACTGCACAACCGCGGTATCTCGGTGAGTATGACCGAAGTGAATCATTGCTACGAAAACTCACAGGCCGAACGGCTCAACGGCATACTTAAGCAGGAATACGGACTCGGGAGAAAACTCCCGTCAAAAGCGATGGCAGCAAAGATGGTAGAGCACGCTATCGAGTGCTTCAATACGATCCGTCCACACCGTGCTCTGGAAATGAACTACCCGGAGCGAGTCCATCGCCGCCCCGCCCCAGTTACAAAGTGGTCCGGGTTCAGGACATGGTTTACAGAAAAGGTTCAGGAGATGGTTTACACTTTCAGTTGCCGGTTCGCTATTCTCCAAAGTTCAGCGTTCGAAGTTCGACGTTCGAAGTTCGCTATCTCTGCCCTTCCCCTCCAACACCCCCGAAGAAACGGCTATCGCCGTTCCTCTACAACACGAACGGCTCCTCGCCGAAACCGCCTTCCAACAAAACCAAGAGGGAGCGACTAAAATTCGATCTTCACCGTTCCCGAAAATCCAAAGTTCAAAGTTCAGCGCTGTCAGTCCCGCGACTGCGGCGATTCGAAGTTCGCCATTTCCTCCCTCCCTCCGCCTATTTCTTCTTCGGGTTGGGCGCGATCACCTTCTTGCTATCAATGATGCGTTGTTTTTCTTTCTGCACCCCGTCGTTTCGGATCTGCTTTTGGTTCTGGCTCTTCTGTTTGGATTTTGGAGATTTGTCGCCCATGGTATAAGTGAATTAGTGGTATCGGTGAAGGTTCGCGGAAAGTCCTTGAACCGGAGAGTGAATGCAAAAGGTTCCCTAAGCTTTGGCCTGCAGAGCGGCGAGGAGCGGTCCTAACGGTGTTGTCGCGATCACCGTAGCCCGATCACTGATGGCGTAGGGCAGTATCAGAGTTTCGCCGTGAAGCATCGCACCGCAGGTGTATACGACATTGGGAACATAGCCCTCGCGCTCCCCGGCTTCGGCGGAAAGCAGTGGCTTGCTCAAGCGTCCGATCACCCGAGTCGGATCGTCCAGGTCGAGGAGGACGGCACCGATACTGTATTCGCGCATTGGCCCAACACCGTGAGTGACCACGAGCCAGCCGGCTTCGGTTTCGATCGGGGAACCGCAGTTGCCGATTTTAACACATTCCCAAGGCTGTTCC
The DNA here is from genome assembly GCF_014230055.1 of Puniceicoccus vermicola. NCBI lineage: Bacteria > Pseudomonadati > Verrucomicrobiota > Opitutia > Puniceicoccales > Puniceicoccaceae > Puniceicoccus > Puniceicoccus vermicola. The sequence continues at coordinate 1,684 of NZ_JACHVA010000140.1, forward strand.
GGTCGGAGGATGACTTGCGGATTACTCCAATGGTGGGGGCTATGGGAAAACATGATGAGCAGGTTCTCATCGTCTTGCCTCGAAAGCATGGCATAGCGCCCGTTAATACGCCGGGGGAAGAGAGCCATGCCCTTGTTCTGCACACCGTCTCCGTTCAGCGTAAGAATGCTGAAATGGAGAAAGTCCTTCGTCCGAATGAACTGAGGCAGGATGTTATGCCCGTTGTAGGCGGTGTAAGTCGCGTTGTAGGTGACCGTGCCATCGTCTTCCGTGAATCGAACGAACCGGGCATCCTCAATCCCCTTGGCCTCGTTCAATGAGACCGGAAAGATGATGCGTTCGCTGACCGCCAATTGATCCGAGAATTGGATATCGTAGTTCGAATCGGCCAACCACTTGATGAACTCGAGAGCCCTGTCAAAGTGATGGGACCTCGCGTGAGGCTTGCGACTCATAGCGGTCAGATTCCGCTCCAGTTCGCCCAAAGTAAAGTGCTCCGGGAGCTCCTTCAAAGCATCGATGACAAAGCCGTGATGCAGCCCCATTTCCCCCAGTTTCAAGATGAAGCTGGGTTTATGATAGGTGGGATCCGGGATCACCTCCGGTGGACTGACGTAGCGGGAGACTTTGTCCAGTGAGATCTTACCCGATGCTTCGATCGTCCCGGCACGAAATTCAATCGAGGAGATGTGCCCTTCCCCAGTCGCCCGCAGACTCATGATAAAGCGAAGGCCTCCCTCGGGAGCATCGTCCTGATTCGGATGCGCGACCATCGACGGATTGAAGAGGGCCGCGGACTCAAGCGCGTATTCCCCGGAGAAAAGCGCCCCGATCAAAAATTTGCGCGGGTCCGATAGTGCGCCGGGATTGCGAATGTGACGACGAACCAATTCGTAATGCCTCATCAATTGCGCATCGATGTGATAATGCCGCTTCCCAAAATCACGACGCACCACGGCCAACTGAGACTCCACTTCCTCATCATCAAGCATGTCGACTCGCTCGATGATCGCCTTGATCAACTCGCTCCTCCCGGGAAGGAACGATCGAAGAATGACCCGCTTGTCCGAGGGAAGCAGCTTGAATGGGTGACGCTTTAGCAAGATTTTATTCATGGTGAGTAGACGGGAGACAACGCCTCACGTGGCGGCGGGCGTCATTTCGAGCTCGGCATCATTCATGTCGGTGAGGGAGAGGTGAAAGGCCAGCGTCGACTCCGCGCCCTGGTTCTCATTAACCCGATCGGAATGAAGCCCATCCCCACAGCCACCGGAGGAAAAATCATAGAGAGGCAGGCCCAGATCATTGCGCCCGAGGAACCATTCAAAGGCACGCTTCGCCTCAGTCAGCCAACGCGTATCCTGCGTTGCACGATAAGCCACTTGGCACGCGGCAATCATCGCCTGGGCTTCGACCGGTTGCTGATCGAAATCCGCTCGGACCCCCTCTTCTGAATAGAATCCGTTACTCCCAATCGGACGAAAACACCCCTCCCGGGTGGTCTGGACCGAGGCCAGCCAAGCGAGCGACTTCAATCCGATATCCAATGCCTCGGCGTCATCGTTGCGCTGAGCGCTCAAAATCATGGCTTGGCAAATACGGGCATTCTCATAGGTCAGACTCCTCTCAAACCAAGGCCAACTCTCTGTCGCATGCGCCCGCCAAAGGACCTTGAGTCGATCGGTCAAATCACGCTCCATCGCAACAGCCTCCTGATTGCCGGAATCGTATTGGAGAAACTCATCCACCCCAATCATCGCAAAAGCCCAGGCGCGCGGAGAGGTAAACGATTCAACCACCGGTAGACCTGCTTCGAAGAGCCTCGCAGAAAGCCGTTGCCGATGTTGGTTAGCGGCTCGGGCCGCACCTACGCCCGTAGCCCAGAGGCTGCGACCGTGACTATCCTCGCTGCCAGCATGCTCCAGCCACTCGCGCTGAAAACTCATAAAATTGCGGAAGCGTCCCGTATCGTAATCGAGGGATGCGGCGAGAAAGGCGAGATAGACCGAGGTCAAACGATCCACGTTCGGCTCGCTCGACGCTGCTTCTTTTTCGGCCATCAGAACACAGAGAATGAAAGCCCGTGCATTATCATCCACACAGTAACCCTCATGAAAGTTGGGGACACTAAAGATGGCGTGCTGAAAGATACCAGTGCCATCACTCATGCGGGCGACGTGCTTGAATTGGCGACTAGGAAGGAGCCGCGGCCGATTTTCGAGCGTCCACCCGGCAACCGCCGTGCGTGGGGCGGCCCGCCGATCCGCACAAGCGTGGGCGAATGTATCCAAATACTGTCTCCCCACTGAGGGCCAGATCATGCCTCGCCCGACTGCGTAGGCCTTCTCCTGCATCGACTGCATGTGCAAGGGATCATCCAACAAACCACAGATCGAGGCTGCCATGGCGGCAGAGTCGTGAAAAGGCACCAGCGCTCCCTGTCCGTCAGCCAGCAATTCTTCGGCATGCCAATAGGGCGTCGAAACAACGACCTTCCCTGAACCAAAAGCATAGGCCAAGGTTCCGGAAGTAATTTGTGACTTATCCAGGTAGGGAGTCACATAGATATCGGCCGCACCGATAAACTCCTGCAACTCCTCGGCCGAGACATAGCGATTGTGAAAAATCACATGCTTCTGCACCTCGTTCCGATCCGCCAGGGCAATCAGTCCGAGGCGGTAGCGCTCGCCATCTCTCTCGATCAATTTCGGGTGGGTAGCCCCAAGGATCACATACACCACTTCCGGATGACGTTTGATGACCGCCGGGAGCGCCTCGATCACATGCTCGATTCCCTTTCCCGGACCGATCAATCCGAAAGTGAGCAAGACCTTGCGGTCGCTGATGCCGAGCCGGTCTTTATAGAAATCAACGGGTTTAAAATCCACATCCGGGATGCCATGCGGGATGACGTCGATCTTCGACTCCTCCACCCCATAGACCGAGTGAAGAATCTCCCTCCCCTTCCGACTCATGACGACCAGACGATCACTCAAACTCGTGAGCGATTTCATCACCGAACTCTGCTCCTTGGTGGGATTTTCGAGGATAGTATGGAGCGTCGTAACGATAGGCATACGCACCTCTTTCAGCAGCATAATCAAATAACTACCAGCTGGACCGCCATAAATACCGAACTCATGCTGCACGCAGAGCACGTCAGCATTCTTAAAATTCAGAACATCGGCGATCCGACGGTAGGATCGCAAATCCTTCTCCTGAAACTGCAAACGCACCGCCTCCGGATAGTCATATCCCTCCGGCGTATCCGTAACCGCAGCCACGTAACAATCCGCCCCTGGGGCCTCGGCATGGATACTCTCATAGAGATCGCGAGTAAAGGTAGAGATACCGCACAACCGCGGCACGAAATTTCCGAGAAACGCAATGCCCTTCGGATACTCCAGGGCGCTCAAATAGACTCCTTAACAACAAACTGCATGAAATGAAGCTACTGCCGAGTCCAAGAACAAGCAACCAGAATAAAAACGGTGAACACCAGCGTTGGGACAGGTTTCAGTTGCCGGTTCATGTCCAATCCTGATTTAAAGTTGTCAGTATAGTTTTGGTTATTGTTTGCGTTGTAAGAGGATTAATTGAGGGAGACATTCGCCCCCATGGGGGCGGCGCGGCGATGGACTCGCTCCGGGTAGTTCATTTCCAGAGCACGGTGTGGACGGATCGTATTGAAGCAGTCCGTATTCCTGCTTAAGTATGCCGTTGAGCCGTTCGGCCTGTGAGTTTTCGTAGCAATGATTCACTTCGGTCATACTCACCGAGATACCGCGGCTGCGCAGTTCGTTGACGTAGATATGGCTGCAATATTGGCATCCTCGATCGGAGTGGTGCCGCGGTTTCTTGCCCGGGGTGAGGCCGCGACAAGCCTTACGCAGTGCCTCAAGGGCGTCCCGGGTCTCCATCGTATCGCTGAGATAATGGCCAACGATTTTTCGCGAGAACTGGTCGCTGATCAGGAACAGATACTGGAAGCCTTCGTCGGTTGCGATGTATGTCAGATCGCAAAGCCACACTTCCTCCGGAGCTTCGGCCGGACGTTCAGCCACGATGTTCGGGAATACGGGAAGATAGTCTTTCCACTGAGTTGTGCGCGGAGTGCTCGGCTCCGGCTTTACCAGTAAGTCCTTCTCCCTCAACAGGTCGAAGAACCGGTCGCGGCCGAGTTGAAAAGGAACCTCCTGCTCTTTCATCCGATGGTGCAGCTTTAAGCCACCTAACTGCGGTTGCACCGCACGTTCACGATTGACCCAGTCCACCACGGCCTCGGCCTCCATCTCCTTGCCCCGGCGCTCCCTACGTCTCTTGTAATAATTCTGGCGACTCATCCCCAGATAGCGGCAACAACGGCTCACGATACCCCGGACCCCTTCGTTGCGTTCGACGCTCCTTCGGGCCGATTCCCACCGGCTTTTTTTTTTAAACTCCTCCACGTCCTTATACCCCGCTCGCTCACAGGCTATCTCCAGGAATGACTTCTCCACTTCACCGGCGATAAACTGATCGGCCACCGCCTTCTCCAATTGCTTCACCCGCTCACGCAGACGCTTGAGTTCTATCTGTTCTTCTGGCGTTTCCACACGAACTATCTTGGGCAGCATCCCCTTCTTTCCAAACTCTTTCAGCCAGCCATGGATCGTCCGTGTTCCGGATATCCCGTAGTGACGACGGGCCTGCGTGATCGTCTCAAAACGACCATCCTCTAATTCCCGGACCACTCGCAACTTGAAGCTTTCGCTGTAGCGTATCGCACTTTTTGTTTTCATCGGTTTTCCTTTCTTTTGCAAAAACCGACAACCTATTTCAGGTCGGGACATCCAAGTTCAATGTTGAACGTTAAAAGTTTAAAGTTGGACGTTCGCCATCTCTTCCCTCCCCCGCTCACCAGTGGGGAGGTTGCTTCAGCACCTCCCTTCCCCTCCAGAACTTCCATAGAAACGGCTATCGCCGTTCCTCTCCAACACGAACGGCTCCCCGCCCCCCCTTCCAACAAAACCAAGGGTGAGCGACTAAAATTCGATCTTCACCGTTCCAAAATAGTTTAAAGTTCGAAATTCAGCGCTGTCAGTCCCGCGACTGCGGCGATTCGAAGTTCGCCATCTCCCCCTCCCCAATCCACCATCCCCCTCCACCATCCGTCATTCACCATCCGTCATTAATAAAATGAACATCGTATCCATCCTCAGCAAAGTTCCCTGGGGCCTTGTCATCGACAAATCTCCCGACGTTTTGGAGAAGGGCAAAGCCATCCTCCGCAAACTCAAAAACAACGACTCCAAGGAAGAAGCGGTCACGGACATGGCTCAGCTCCTCAACGAGCAAGGCCAACTCATCGAGATCCTTTCCGAGCAGAACCACCAACTCTTCGAAGCCGTCACCTCCCTCGCCCGCCGACAGCGGATCCTCTGGGCCATTTCAATCCTGAGCCTCGCAACCGCAGCCGGATCCCTCCTTTACCTCGCAACCGCCCATTGATTGCTAGCCCGAAAGAAGCAACACCTCCCGAGACGTCCAAACTCCTCCGCGAATGCTACTAGTTTAAGAGGTTGTATGGAAAGGAAACCACCCCACCAGCTGGCTCTGCCCCCCTCCTTCCCGTAGAGAGGGGAGTCTGAAATTTACAGAAAGACTACTCCCCTGTCACAGGGGGGATCCCGCGGACGCGGGATGGAGGGGTTCCTCTTCAAAAGTCCCCAATATCAAGATTTCCTCGCTAAATCCCTTAAATTACTGCCATTCATCTCCCCGCCCCACCGGGGCAAAACCCGCAAGCCCAGGGCAACGCCCTGGGGTCTCAATCCCCAAAAAAAATCGAGCCCTGAAAGGGCGACACCCGCCTCACCCGGACGGGAAAACCATGCCCTGGATAATCACGCCTCTTTCAGGTCAGGTCTCAGATCTCCACCCTCCTACCGCAGCCCTCAGGTCTCAAGTTTCATCCCTCGTTTTTACTTCCCTCTCACAACTGCTCTGATTAGAACTCACCACCAGTCCCCCCCCCTTTTTCGATTTTTCAATGCTCACAGATCAACTGCTCGGCAAGCTCTACAACCTGAAGCGGGATCGCGGCTCGGGCGGGGAGAAGCCTTATAAGCCGGCCTTGATTAAGCCAGGATCTTTATATTCTGCGTTCGACCCCTTTGGACTACCCGCCTCGTTAAAGTGATCTTCGACCAACTGGTCTTCACCCCTCTGCTGTCCATCCCCTTCATTGTCGCCTGGTTTCTTCTCTACAAGCACCACGGCCACCTCCGAACATTCTGGCAAGCCCTCACCTTCGCCAACCTCCGTTCCCGCATCCTCCCCCTCTGGGCCACCTCCCTTTGCTTCTGGCCCATGATGCTCCTCATCGTTTACAATCTTCCCAGCCAACTCCAATTCCTCCTCTTCCTCTTCGGAAACTCCGCCTTCAGCACCCTGATGATCTTCATCGCCCGACGGCAGGGGGAGGAGTCCGACAGCGCATCTGAGTAATCCGTGGTTCAAGAATCCAACCACAGAAGGCACAGAAACCATAAAGCCTAGAAATCGACATCCTGATCAGGTGCGATGAAAAATTTAAATAGCAGGGATCACTATTTAAATTTATTGCCATTTTTTTAATTAACACCTCTTCTTAATTAAATTTTTGTACTCCCCGAGAAACCAATGAAAAACTATAATTCAGGAACTTGGCAGAAACGGCTAGGGTTCAAGAGCTTCCATCCTTCGAGAATCAACCGCCCATGGGCAATTGACGACTCCCGGGTACTTGAATCGCTTAGCCGAGCCGATCGCCAACTCGGTCGGCTGGACATGTTTTCCGAATATGTTCCAAATTTGGATCTTTTCGTCCATATGCATGTCATCAAGGAGGCCACCGAGTCCAGCCGCATTGAAGATACACATACCGAAATAGAGGAAGCCATTCTCCCCGAGGAGGAAATTCAAGAAGAACGCCGAGACGATTGGCGAGAAGTGAAAAACTACATTCGTGGTATGAATACCGCGATCGAACGCTTGAAGACTCTGCCCTTTTCCAACCGCCTTCTGTGCGAGGCTCACGCTACTCTCATGGAAGGCGTTCGTGGAGAACACAAAACGCCCGGAGAATTTCGCCGCAGTCAAAATTGGATCGGTGGTTCCAACCCAGGCAACGCTCGCTTCGTGCCTCCTCCGGCAGAAGATGTCTCCGACCTGATGGGCGACCTCGAGAGCTTTGCCCACAACGAAGACCTCCACCTTCCTCCCTTGTTTCGGGTCGCGTTGATGCACTACCAGTTCGAGACCATCCATCCCTTTCTTGACGGGAACGGACGAATCGGGCGCCTCATGGTCCCACTCTACCTAGTCGCACAAGATATTCTAAAGGCTCCCGTCCTCTATCTATCCGACTACCTCGAACGAAATCGCGAAGAATATTACGAAAGGCTGACCCGCGTGCGGGAACGGAATGTCATCGGGGAGTGGCTGGTCTTCTTCCTCGACGGACTGGCCGAAACTGCTGCTAACGGCGTGAAAACCTTTAATGAGATCCTCCGTTTCAAATCTCAGTGGGAGAAGGAGATCGCTGCTTGGAAACCACAGGCTCAGTCTGGACTTATCCTCCTTGAGTTCCTATTCGGCCAAGTATGGGTCAACGCCAAAATGGTCGCCAGCGCGACTGGCGTCTCTCAGCCGACTGCCTACAAACTAATCGAGCGCTTCGTCCAGTGCGGCTTGCTGGTAGAAATGACCGGAGCTAAAAGAGACCGCATCTTCCTCTTCGACGCCTACCTAAAACTCTACCGGCGCGAGGATTGATTCGGAAGAGTAATCCCCCCCTCATCCCCGATTGACCGGCGGCTCCGAAAACTCCTTACTCGAATCGATGGCATGGAGGATTCGTGAGCACGTTCTCTCAGGGGAAATCGACAACCGGGTGAAGGGGCGGATTCGCGGTGTCCTCCATCTGGCAGGTTCCCCGAATCCCATCACCCTCGACCTTGAGGGAAACGCCCACCCGGATCTCGCCGGTTCGTCCATCCGATTCCGTAATCCCCGGGCGACCGAGGCCTCCCTCGAAGGCTTTCCCCGGGAGCAGACCGGCCGGGCCGGGGACATCACCGCCTCCCATCGGGTAAAGGATCTTCTTGTTTCCACCGAGGAGTTCCTCGCCATGAGCGAGGAAGAACGCAGCACCGCCTACCGCTGGGCGAACTGCCTCTACCTCGAATGGTATTCCCCTCAATCGTGCCGGGTTGTCATGGAGGGGATCGGCTATGAAATTGAGTGGGTCGAGGGTCCGTTGTGGCAAATCAGTGAGGACGATCTCCGCGAGCAGGCCGGGCGGACGGATGACGCGATGGAAGAGTTTCTCGAGAACGTCGCCGGGGCCTTGGCCGACAGCGAAAGCTCCGGACCCTCGGAGACCGACGAAGTCATCCCTCCCGAGGAAGCCGCAGCCGACGCGGAGGCCGACCGGATGGATCTGCTGAACGACCGCATCCTCCGCCGGGTGGAAAAAGAGGGCCCCTCCGAATGGGACCGCATTCACGAAGAAGAAGCGGCACGACTCCGGAAAGAGCGGGGAGAACCCGACCCCACCCCGCTGACTCCGGAAGAAGAAGCCGTCCGCGCCGAGTGGATCGAGGAAACGAACGCCGCCGCGCGGGAAGCCGCCGAGGAGGTGCAAGCCGATTCCTGGAAAGACGAAGAACCCCCGGAGCATCCCCTCGCGCTCGAGTGCAAGGAATTCGCCCTCGCCCTGCGCAAGCAGGACATCCTTCCGAAGAACGCTTCCGACGAACACCCCCTGTGGGAGATTGCCAACGGCGCCCTTTTCGCCTCCGGCAAGCTGGCCGGCGCCCTCAACGGCTGCCTGGACGGAGAGGAATGGCCCCCCGATCCCCTAACGGCCCCCAGCGTCCTCGTCTTCCTCAAGAAAGCCCGCCACTTCCTCCAGGACGCTCTGCGGGGACTCGATTCGGCCGACGAGGAAAACCTCCTCAGCCTCCAATGGCGCACCGACACCCGCACCCGCCTCACCGCGATTCTCGACGGCACCGAGCAGTTGATCCAAGAAGCCCGCAGGAGCCTGACGAATCCGGAGGATTAGACGGTCGCCCCCCTCTGACCTGTCCTGAGCCTTGCTAGCCGTGAGCTTGTCGAACGGCCGAATGGTCGAAGGGCTTCCGCCTCCTGACCTCTGACATCAGACCTCCGTCCTCTCTCTGCTCTCTGGCTTGCCCTGAGCCAGCCGAAGGGCCTCTACCCCCTGCTCCAATTTCAATTTTACACTTTTTCGACGCAGCCTATGCTCCAAAAAAGAATGCTCCTTTCTGAGCCTTCGCCCCCCCCCCTTCCCCTCACATGACCCCCCGGATCGGCAATCTTCTACTCTTTACTACCGTTCTTCTGGTCATTCCGATATGCCTCGCAGCATCGACGAGAGGTCTCGCCCGACAAGCTGCCAGCGCTTCAGATCTGCGGCAGATTGCCATCACTTTCGTAATTCGCTACTCCTCGGATGAAAACGCCTACAAGCCGGAAGACCTCCAGACGATGCCCGACCTGCTCAGAGAACTGGCCGCAGCGGATCTTAAAGACGCCTTTCTGTTTCTAAGCCGCGAGGATCTTGAGCACATCGACCGGACACCCCCAAGAATCATCGCCCCTCTCCCAGCAGAGAACCAGACGACGATCGAGTTATTTCCCGAGCTTCTGGAATTTCCCATCGCGTTCTCCGTAGCCATCTATCCGGATCTCCATAGAGAAGCCTCCAAGACGCCACTCTTCTGGACGCGAGGCCTGCATCGCTTCCATAGCTTCAACCGTCCCTACGGCGGACACATCGCTTTCCTCGATGGACACATCCAATACTTCGAGGGAGATGCCGACTCACCCAACGAGGAACTCGAATACTATTTCGGTCCCGAATCGCCTTTTACCGACGCGCTCCGCATTCTCGAGCACGACCCCGAAGGCTGGGCGTCTCGAGATCTAGGCCCGCTCCCCGTCCGCGTCGCAGCCGCCCTGCTCTCGGACAAGCGAACGCAAAAGATCAAATTTTACCTCTGGAGACTCGTCCCATGCGCAGTCGTCGGCGCAATCGCAGCTGCCTTCCCCGCCCCATCGACCACCACCCGGGCCGTTCGTTTCTTTGTCTTCGCCGCTCTAGCGTTCATCCCCATTGCCCTACTCGTCCCCAGTGTCTAAGAATTCGCCTTCTTCAAAATTGGACCTCCGTCCTCTGTGCTCTGACTTGTACTGAGCCTTATTAGCCGTGATCTTTGCCTGCCGTAAACTTGTCGAACGGTCGAATGGTCGAAAGGCTTCTGGCCCATGATCTCTGACCTCTGGCTTATGCCCTCCGCCGGATGAGCTTTACAATAAGATCACAAGTTTCTACTTTGGAGCAAAATGACGGCAATCCAGCCCTTACCGATTCCCCAAGATTTTTAAACTAAGCCATGGTGACCAGCCCCCAGCTTGAGAAACAAAACAATCTCAAGCGCAATCGCAGTTTGAGATGGGAGAAGCCCTACAATCCGGCCTTGATTCCGGCCTCCCTCGATTCCATTCAGTGCGGAGACTGCCAAGACAATACCGTCTACAAAGTCAGCGAGGACTGCAACAGCGCACTCGCATGGCACGAAAACATCGCCGAACAATACCAAATCGTCGCCAAATCTGAAGCCCGCACCACCACCACCACCATCGACCACCTCGATGTCGAATTCGACCGCAAAATCACCCGCTCCAACCGCCTCCGCCATTCCACCCTCGCCGCCGCTTTCTCCGGCAGAATCTAACTCCAATTATCTATGCAGCTCACCAGTGTCACCATTTCCAATTTCCGAGGATACCACGCTCCTACAAAAATTGCCGTCGATGACATGACGATGATCGTCGGGCGAAACGACTCCGGTAAATCTTCAATCTTTGACGCTCTGGACATCTTTTTCGGCAACTCGAAACTCGACGCCGATGATCGCAACAAGGCAAGCGGAGAGGATTCCGAAATCTCGATCATTTGCACGTTCAAGCGCCTTCCGGTTCATGTGGATCTCGATGGAGGCCACCCGACGACTCTCCAAAAGGAGCACCTATTGAACAGCGACGGCGAACTTGAGATCAAGAAAGTCTATAAAGGAAAGACCCCGGCTCTTAAGCAGATCTATGCAGTTGCCGAGCATCCTGAGCACGAATCAGTTCGAGAACTCCTAGCCCTGAAACGCACCCAACTTCGGCAGCTAGCCGGCGATCTAGGCGTTGATTTGACTGATGTGAACGAGGCAATCAACTCAGAGCTTCGTGCTGCGATTCGAAGCTCTGTTCAGCCTCTTACCACAAGGAGAACGGAGGTTCCCCTCGACAAAGAAGACGCAAAAGCGATCTGGCAAAAGGTCGAGCCATTATTTCCCGTGTTCGCACTGTTTCGATCAGATCGTGACAGCAAGGACGGCGACGACGAGGCGCAAGATCCGCTCAAGGCAGCCGTTGAATTGGCCATTAAGGATAAGACTTCCGAACTCGACACCGTCTTCGACTACGTCCAATCGGAGGTTCAGAAGATTGCCGACGCAACCCTTAAGAAGCTGAGAGAGATGGACCCTACGTTGGCCAACGAGCTTAAGCCACGATTCGATAAACCTGCTTGGCACAAACTCTTCAAAGCGAGCATTACTGGAGATTCAGAGATTCCGATCAATAAGCGAGGCAGCGGTGTTCGACGCTTGATTCTCCTAAACTTCTTTCGGGCAAAAGCTGCGAGACTTATAGAGGAGAGAAAGGCGCCCAGCGCGATTTACGCGGTTGAAGAACCGGAAACCAGCCAGCATCCACACAACCAACGCATCCTACTCCGCGCGTTGGAGGAACTCCTTCAAGCCGAACAGTGTCAGGTTATGCTCACAACGCACACACCAATTTTGGCCCGCGTTGTTGAACTCCCAAAGATCCGGTATGTGAAGGCAGATTTGGCAGGCGGGCGAATGGTTGAAGGGGTAAATGAGCAAAACTGGCAGGTGCTCGCGTCAGACCTCGGAGTACTTCCAGAAACCATGGTGAAGCTCTTTGTCTGTGTTGAGGGCAAGCACGACATACCTTTTCTCCTGAATTTGTGCGATGCGCTTCGAGCCGATGGAATGGCTCTCCCTGACCTCCGGAGACTGGAGATTGACGGATACTTGATCTTCGCGCCGCTAGGTGGTGCAAATCTGGTCCTCTGGAGTAACCGGCTTGGCAACCTGCTCAAACCGGAATTTCACCTCTATGATCGTGACAACCAACCGCCTGCTGATCCGAAATATAAGGACGCAATTGATGCAATAACGGCACGAGCGGCGGCTGGCGAACCGGTGTTCGCAACAGCAACAGGCAAGCGTGAGATGGAGAACTATGTCCACATCGATGCCATCAATGCAGCGTTAACGGCCCAAGGGTTTCTCACAGCAAGGACCACGAATTATGCGGACTTCGACGATGTCCCCAATCTGATGAGATCCGAGCTAAACGCAATTTCTCCCCCGCACGCTCAATGGAACGAGGGCGGCGTCAAAGCATTCATCGCCAATGCCGCGGTCAAAGAAATGAACCAAGCGAGGCTCTCGGCGATCGATCCGGATGGGCATGTCGCAGCATGGTTCACAAAGATCGAGGAACTGATGCAATGAGCAACGACAACTCATCCATCGTCTCCAAAGTCAGGTCTTCGGCAAGGCTTCGAATGGCAAGAGACTATGCCCGACAGGCAGGAACTACCCTCCTTCTCTTTCCGAGCTACAATGGAGCTTACCGATCACTTGCGTCAAAATCCGGTAAACAAGCATCTCAACTAATATGAAATTCGGGCGACTCCAAAAAAGTTACTTCAACGCCGACGCGGGGGCTTATTCCATAGTCACTGATCGTGAACGGACCGACGGACAGATTACGATCACAGAGGCGGATGGAGAGGCGGATATAGTCTTATCAGCACTTGGTGCCTCCAGTATCCCGAGGGGCGCGGCAGCAGGAGCAAGGCAACCGCTTTCGGTCGTTCAAAAAGACGGAAGCGAAAGAGCCGCATCAGTAACCATCAACTACCCGAAGAACGACGGGAATGAACTAAGAATTTACCGAAACGCTGGCGACGGATTTGATTTTGAAACAGGCGATGTGTGGTTTGTCTTCCAAAGGGCAGGCGCCCTTTTGGTTGGGTGCATGCCCGAACCTCAATGGCGGGCAATCGGAACGACTGACCCGCACGACGATAGGTTTCAGGCGACCGTTGATTCCACGGACAACAGCCAACCAAAGGGAGTAATTGAATTCGCAGGAAAGAGGTATCCTAGAGATCCCGCTGTATCAAGACAGGCGATCCTGAATTCGGGCTACATTTGTGAGTTTACTGGTATGGCAACACCCTTCATTTCAAAAAGGACGGGGATGCCATACCTCGAAGCTCACCACCTGATCCCTCTCGGGTTGCAAGCAGCGTTCAATTTAAACCTCGATTGCGTGGACAACGTGGTGGCACTGAATCCGCTATGGCACAGAGCGATCCATCACGCCGAACCCAGAATGGTGCAACAAATCCTCACAGATCTAAGCCAGAAAAAAGAAAGTTTTCTGAAAATACACAACGTAGACCAATTTGAACTCATCCAACTCTATGGCTGTGAGGAGATTGTGTAGATTCTTTGATATCTCTCGGCCATTTTCCGGATAGGCTTGACAACGTAACGTCACCTACGTCACGTTACCTCTATGCCACAAGGAAAATCCGGAAGAATTATCATCGACGTTGAGCCCGAATTCAAAGAAGAAGTCTATGAAGCCGTTCGTATTCAGGGCTTTAGCAGCATGAAGGAATGGTTTGTCCAGCAGGCGAAACGCATCTGCGAGGAATCGAAACAACCCTCCTTGAATTTAGTCGCCGAAGATCAGGCCACCTACCCCGTTCCACAATCCCGCTAAATTTCAGACCCATGCAAGTTTCCATCGAACCCGTCAAAAAGAAGGGCCAAACCCTGAAGATCAATGGTGTGGCCCGCTACACCGCCCCCAAAGCGAACGCCCTCGTAGTCGACCACAAACGGGCACTGCAGGTCATCCTCGCTTCCGAGGCCTCTTCCGATTTCCCACCCCACGTCCAGGAAGAACTTCCGGCGATCGTTTCCCACTGGCTCCAGAACCCGAAAGAGACTCCCATACTACTCGACATGAGCTATGCGGAGAAATGGCTCCACTCCCTACGCGTCTATGCCCAGCTGGAAAAAGACAACCCCGCTAAGGGAACGGCCAAGCCAAGTAGAACCCCAAAACCCGTCCACATTAACTTTTCATCGCTGCCCTTCCAGCCGGTGATGAAGCCGAAATTCACCTTCATTGACCTGTTCGCAGGCATCGGTGGCTTCCGCATCGCCCTGGAGGAGCTTTGCGGCAAATGCGTCTTTTCTTCCGAGTGGGACCGCCATGCAAAGGAAACCTATTTCCATAACTACGGCGAAGTTCCATTTGGGGATATTACCAAAGTCAGCAACCATCAACTATTTAAACCAGGATACATCGATATCATCGCCGGTGGGTTCCCATGCCAACCGTTTAGCAAAGCCGGTGTGTCGGCCAGAGAATCATTGGGGCAAAATCATGGTTTTAAGTGCGAAACTCAGGGACAGCTATTCTTTGACGTAATCAAGCTAGCTAAAATCCACCAGCCTAAGGTTTTATTACTTGAGAATGTGGGCAACCTGCTAAGACACGACGGTGGCAACACTTTCCACGTCATTAAAGAGACCATCGAGAACGACCTTGGATATGACTTCCACTACTCAGTATACAATGCAAACACCCTCGTTCCTCAGAATAGAATAAGATGTATAATCGTTGCGTTTCAAAAGACTCCAAAAAATTGGTCAATGCCGGAGCTAAAGGGTGAACCGCTTCCTCTCAGTTTAGCGTTGGAAGATGTGCCATGGGACAGTCCTTACACGCTAAGCGACAAGATGTGGGCTGGTCATATCAAACGAAGTCAACGTAATGTAGACCGGGGGGCAGGTTTTACAGCTTACCCGAAGGATATTACAAAGCCATCAACCACTTTAGTCGCTAGATACTATAAAGACGGTAAAGAATGCTTGATTCCCCAGCCGAAACACCCGGAAAAAGTGCCTAGAATGCTAACGGAACGGGAATGCGCAAACCTACAAGGATTTCCAGCAACATTCATCCCGCATGAATCAAAAGTTAACGCTTACAAACAATTTGGAAACGCCGTGCCCGCACCTCTCATCAAAGCCGTCGCAGAATCTTTTGTTAACCGCTTATGAAAAGCTTCGAATCATACCTGAGGAAGATCAGGGGAGACAGTCTTTTCAGTTATGAAACCGCATCGGTAGCGTTTGAGAACAAGAACCGAAAACGATTCGTATTGTTGATCGATGACCTAAATCAGTGTCTTGAAGCAATCTATGAGAATGGAGAGCAAATCGACCAGGAGTTCAGAGGAGACTGGAGCTATGATGAGTCAAAATACCGAAGGACCCTAGGAAGGATTCTAGAACCCTTACAGCCGAATACAGTCGCCACCAGCTTAGGAAGCCAAACGCCAAATACCGTCCGCCTGCTGGAGCTCTACGCAGGTTTTTTGACAGACAATGATGCCCCTGAAAAATTGGGCACACCTGAACTTTTGAAGCCCAACAACCTAGGAAAATTATTTTCGGCCACCAGTCAGCGTGAACGCTTTGAAAATTGGCTTAAAAATATGAGGACCCTTAGTGATAAGTCAGTCAGTCACTATTCAGGAACAATCGCGGGAAAATTGAGCAAACTCGCCGAAATAGATTTGTTCTCCGTAAAAACTTCCCAGCAACTTGATGAGATACTACCCAAAATCGAGCAGTCGACAGAATATATAGAGGCAAATTCCAAGGGCAATCAGATGTATAGCTCAGCGATTAATAGATACGCTGAATTCTTAAAATCTTCATCTAATTACGTTAGAGCAAAATCATTTACTCAGGTCCCGGACTTTGGGTCAGGCTACTCCGTTTTCCAATCCCAACTAGCCAAACCCTTTGCCATCCTAACCGGAGCTTCGGGCACCGGAAAAACCAAGCTGGCAATCGCATTGGCGAAATACCTAAACAACATCGACGGTAGCAATTTCGAGATCGTCGCGGTCGGCGCGGACTGGACGGACAACCGGAGCGTGCTGGGGTTCGTCAATCATCTGAACTCCGATAATGCAGGGCCTCGCTACCAGTCCACACCGATCCTCGATCTTTTACTTAGGGCCGCAAACGATCCGGAGGTGCCCTACTTCCTCATTCTCGATGAGATGAATCTCTCCCATGTCGAGCGCTACTTCGCCGATTTTCTTTCGGCCATGGAGCAGAAGGACGGAATCCTGAAACTTCATAGTGAATCCGGAAATCTGCGGAGGGCAGGAAGGGAAGAAGCGGATGTGCCCGCTGAGCTGTCCTACCCGGAAAACCTCTTCGTGACCGGCACGGTCAATATTGACGAGACCACCTATATGTTCAGCCCCAAAGTTCTGGACCGGGCCAACGTCATCGAGTTTACGGTCTCGGACGACGAGATCGGTGCCTTCCTGAAAGATCCGCAAGACTATCCGGAGGTCGAACCCGCCGAACCCGGAATCGCGGAAGGGTTCCTGCAACTGGCCAAACAGGCCCGCAAAATGGAATGTGAAAAGCTGCCAGCCGAGCCCGCGTCATTGGTCAGCGAACACTTGCTCAATCTATTCAAAATCCTCAAAGCCGAGCGCTTCGAATTCGCGTACCGCACCGCCAAGGAAATCAATATTTACCTGCAGGTTTGCCGCCACTTGGCAGAAGACAAAGATGGATGGGATGAGAACGGCTGGCAAAACGACCTTGATGATCAGGTTCTGCAAAAACTACTGCCCAAGCTCCACGGTAGCGTAGGCCGAATCGGAAAACTTCTGGTAACTCTTGCGCACTATTGCCAAAACGGTGATTACAAAAGCGAGGTTTCGACCCAGTTGAGTGCGGCTGCCGACCTCGATGCCAACGAATCCACGCCTTTTCCAAAATCAATGGCCAAGCTTCAATCCATGATTCGCACCCTCCAAGACGAGCAATTCGTGAGCTTTATTCAGTAATTCTGTTTCATGGAAAACGGCTTTCAACGGCTTGCCATACCCTTACGCAGGATT
This sequence comes from Puniceicoccus vermicola, assembly GCF_014230055.1. Lineage (NCBI taxonomy): Bacteria > Pseudomonadati > Verrucomicrobiota > Opitutia > Puniceicoccales > Puniceicoccaceae > Puniceicoccus > Puniceicoccus vermicola. The sequence goes on from NZ_JACHVA010000140.1 coordinate 18,845, forward strand.
GATGGTAGTGCGGCTGGCTGGTGGGTCATTGAGCCTTCGACTTCGCAAGTTTCGCTGGACCCGGACAAATGCGAGACGACAGGAAATTCACTTCCTCCGACTTGGAAAGGACTGAAAGAAGCTGAGGATAATAATTCTGCCGTAGCTCCCATCGAAATATCCACCCGAGCGGGAATCACCTGTATCCGACTATTGGAGACTCACGGTTACGAATGGTCGGTTGAGGAAGCTCCGAATGACATGGCACTCCAGCTAAGCAGCTCACTAAAAGGAACACGGTTCTGGAAAGAAAAACGGGGGCAGAGCGGTTCGTTCAAAGTCGTCAATCACCTGGGGCTCGCCGATTTCAAGTTGGAAGGAACTGACATACAGGCACTCGACCTGCAGTTCGAATTCGTTTCCCGGAAGTTTGACTTTGATTCCGAATACCGGCGACTGACCGAAGACATCGCGGATTTCTGCCAACAGCTGCTCTTGAGCTGGGATGCACCAACCCGGCTTCGATTCAACGTAGACCCGAACGAAGCGCACAAGCTCCTGTTGGAACAGTTTCTCTTTCTCAAAAGCTTCATGACGCAGGACCGCCTGAGCCGACTACTGGAGGCCATCGGACGCAATCCTCATTCCACGCTGATTAAAGAATCCGAATGGGTTCCGGCCGCAGCCGCCCGATCCAACGACTACATGTGGGACCCCTGCAGAATGCTTCGGGACTGGAGACAAAACAATGGAAAGCGTGTGCCGGGAGAAGTGATGGATATCCGCAAGTCTGACACGCATGACACCGCTCCGAATCGCTTCATTAAATTTGCCTTGGCCCAATTCAGGCAAATCTGTTCCGACGTCTGCGCGCAAAGGTGGACGGAGAACAACAAAACGTCCACTCTGGGCATGGAGGCGAAAGAGATGCTCGACCAGATCGACGGCTTACTGTCCCGGCGTTTCTTCAACGAAGTTGGACGTATGCAGCGTTTACCTCTGGATAATCAGACCCTTCAGAAACGGGAGGGCTACCGTGAAGTCCTGCAGGCTTGGCTTTTGACCCAAGCGGCAACCTCGTTGAACTGGGAAGGAGAGAGAGACTGCTACGAAGGCGCGACCCGGGATGTCGCCACGCTCTACGAATATTGGATCTTTATCCAGCTGCACCAGATCCTTTCATCCATTCCCGGACTCGCGCCTGACGGAGAAGATTTCGGCCCTGGTCGCTTTATTTCCGAATCAGATGGACAACTGACCATCAATTTAAAACAAGGCTGTTACTCGCGTAGTAGCTACATCTGGATAGGCACTGGAACCACCCTGAAGGTGGACCTTCAATACGAACGGAGTTTCAGCAGTTCGTCCTCAGCAACTCAAAGCGGATCCTACTCCAGAACCTTTCGTCCCGACTATACTATATCGATATTCCCGGCATCCTTTGAGTCAGAGAAACAGGCGGAAGCGGCAGGCAAAGTCGCTCACTTGCATCTGGATGCCAAATACCGCGCCGAGGACATCAGCGCCGTCTTCGGAAGGAAAGAAATCTCTGAGGAAGAAATCTCTGATGAGAAACTGGAGAGTAAATCAGAGCGCAGCTACCGAAGGGGCGACCTCCTGAAAATGCATACCTACAACGATGCCCTGCGCCACACCATCGGCTCTTACGTCCTCTACCCTGGCACAAAAACCGAAGCGGCCGAGAAGATGCCGAAATTTCACGAAATCGCTCCTGGCGTCGGAGCCATGGTCATGAAACCGGAAAACCTCGATTGCCTCGATGCGATACGACAGTTTTTCCTTGAGGTCTTCAACCATCAGGCGGATCTGTTCAGCCAGTATCGCTACCTCAGCGATACCAACCATCAAACTTATTCGGATGCCCCTGAGTGTGTTGAGCAGTTTGGTTCTAAGTACAATATCGCAAGGAAAAATGCTCCGTGTGTGGTTCTCTGGCTTCGAAAGGATCAGGAACCTATTTTCAAAAAACACGGCTTCGCCTATTGCAGAGCGATTTCCGAAGAGCACAAACGCACGCTGAATCTGAATCTGAGCATCGAAGTCGGTTCGGAGTTTATCCCCTGCGGAGGTGGGCAGGGCGCAACCAAACTCGGCTATTGCTGGCGGGCGAAAGTAAAAACCGCGCGATTCATTTCAAAAGAACAGCTGAAAACATACATTAAGGAGAGGGGCCTGAGCGATCAGCTCGAACCGAGGTCCGTGGACCATTACCTCCTTTTCGAATTTGCCGAGGCAACCGATTTCAAGGAAATCGATCTGACGGATATTTATCGAAGCAAACAATCCGGCTCCAAGTATATGGCCGTTACCTGCCAATGGATCGACATCCTCAAGAGCATTGAAAAAACAGAGCTCAATTTAGCCGCTGATTCGTAAGGGTAGATCCTGTTCTAGTTCTGAGAGCTTCGCCGCATTTCTGAGCTCGCATTCCCATAGCACAACAACCTTCCATCCCATGTCTGCGAGTTCAGCTTGTTGTCGCTGATCCCGCTGAACATTTCCATCGATCTTAGCCTTCCACCAATCCGTTCGAGTCTTCGGATAGCGGAAGTTTTTGCAACCGGCATGTCCATGCCAGAAACAGCCATGCACGAAGATCACGGTCTTGAATTTTGGCAGAACGATATCCGGCTTCCCAGGAAGTTTCTTGTTCTTTGGCCCATCGACCGTGAAACGATAGCCGAGCCGATGCAGTATGGAGCGCACAAGCAACTCTGGCTTCGTATTCTTTGAACGAATCCGCGACATATTATACGAGCGCTGGGCCTCTGAGACGATGTCAGCCATTTTTCAAAGGAAAGACTTTTTCCCAAGTATTTCAAACGCCCAATCTTCTCCAAATTTCTTCAAACAATACACGCTCCTTCCCGTAGACCCGGATTTCCTCCCATTTTTTGAAAAGACCTCGTTCTCCGCAAAGCCCGGCGCGGCGCAAATGCTGGCAATCAATTCTGGGGATGTTCTGGAAGTACCGGTTGCCGGTTTACAAAGCCGGTGGCCTCGGAAGAGATTTTTGTGAGCTGAGAGGCCATAGGCTACGACTCTTGGGAATCGATCGAGCCGTCCTACTGTCGGAACCCAAACCAGGGGCCCCCTGAAGGGAACCCCCTACGGTGGGAGATCGTTGGAGGGTTTCTGTTGTCTCGGGTTGGTCTCTGTGGTTTCTGTGCTTTTCTGTGGCTAATCCTCGTTCGGGAGAAACAGCTATCGGCGTTCCTCTTCGTAAATACCGAGGATACCTGAAAGGCCTCGGCTCTGTGAATTCAGACCGTTGACAAGTCATCTATTGTGATACAAATTTGTGTCACAATGAAGTCAATCAACATCCGCATTCTCAAGCACGAGACCCGCGCCCTCATGGACCGCATCGCAACGGGAGAGTCTGTGGAAATCACGCGGCACAACCAGCCGGTCGCCATCATCAAGCCAGTGGAGGCCCGGAGAAACCGTCGCCCCCGCCCGGACTTCAAAGGACGACTGCAAGCGATCTACGGCGAAAAGCTCCTGCCCGAAACCGCCACTGAATTGATCTCCGAAGAGCGCGGCGAGCGGTGAGCGACTACGCAGACAGCGGTTTCATTTGCTCGCTCTACGCACCGGATGCCAATACCGGGCGAGCGGCAAAGTTTATGGACAAGCAACGCGAGCCGGTTTCCTTTTCCTGGCTCAACCAGGTAGAGATTCGCAATGCCCTGCGCCTCCGCGTTTTCAGGAAAGAAATTACCACGACCCAAAGAGACCAATCACTCAACCTCCTTCTGTCCGACCTCAGCGCAGGCCTCTTCAAAAACGCTGAGCCCGCGCAAGACAATGTCCTGATCGAAACGGAACGCCTGAGCGCACAGCATTCCGAAAAGCTGGGAACCCGCAGCCTTGACATCCTCCACGTCGCTATGGCCGTCGTCCTTGGTTGCGAACGCTTCCTCAGCTTCGACGTTCGCCAAGTCAAACTCGCCAAAGCCGCCGGCTTGAAGGTGCCGAGAATCTGAGGATCCATGGGGACCAAACTGAAGGGGGCCCTGAAGGGATCCCCCTACGGTGGGAGATCGTTGGAGGGTTTCCGTTTTCGCGCGTCGGTTTCTGAGACTCTTGTGCCTTTTTGTAGCTAATCCTCGTTCGGTAGAAACGGCTATCACCGTTCCTCTCCCAGATCCTTCGAAGTTGGACGTTTAAAGTTTAACGTTCGCCATCTCTCCCCCGTGATGAACCCGTTCTCCACATCAACGGATCTTCTGAAGATATCCCACGGCGTTTTCGTCTGGCATCCGTATGAATCAGTTCATCCGTGGTTCCCACTCTGCGCCTCATTGTAGCCAACCCTTACAAGTTGAATGTGGTAGTCGATACCGAGCGCAGCGACATCAACCACTTGCTTCGCCACTTCGACTTCGCTCAGGACAGGCGCTTTCGCTCCAAAGATATCCCGGAGAGGAACGACCATAGTTCTTTCGTTTTCATATAAGACCAAAACAGGTAAGCAACTCTACTACGCAGCCAAAAACCCCGGAAAAAGGAAAAATGCAGATAAGTTGCCAGCAGGTTACGTCTTTCTTGAAAACACTCTTTAAAGAGATATAACAGCCGAACAGCCGATCGCTATGGTCCAATTCAACGACAACTCCCCTGAAGATCTACGCCGCAAACTCGAAACGAAAATGGCGGATGGCCCGGACGGCGATCTGGCCGCTATAGACGAAGCGCTACGAGCGCAGGCCGATCAATATAACCACACACCTCAGGCGGAGCTCCAAGGCTACTCGCCGGCGATGTGCCACGCCCTGCGCCACCAATGGAATACGCCCGGCTCGCCAATTAAATTGAATTCCCAGCTGCCCCTGAAAAGTCTGAAGCACTCGAGGATCTTTAATGATATTCGCAACGTGCTGCTCGCCGTGCGGGAGGCCGACGGGATCAAAGCGACCCCCTCGGGGAACTTCGTTCGCAAATTCGTCGAAGCGATGGTCGATCCCCTTCTGGAGCCCGAAGAAAAGGAGCACTTGCTTCGCTACAACAAAGTCCTCAACGAAACGGACTTCCGTCAACTGCATGAGGCGCGTATCGTTGCCAGCGCAGCGGGCCTCCTCGTCAAACGAAAGGGTATCATCCGTGTGGCGAAAAAACACCAATCCTTCCTCGAAGAAGCGAAAGCCGGTGCACTGTTCACCCGCCTCTTCGATACGTATTTCCGCAAATACAATATCGGCTATCTCTATCCTTACGGGATCGACGTGGATTGGATCCAACACGAGATTGGTTTTTTACTCTACCCGCTTTACCTGAAGGCGCGTCATTGGATCGAGGCAGACGTGCTTCCCAAGAAGATCTTGCATCCATTGACTCTGGATAATTTACAACGCCATCTGAACCAACAAGCGTTCATGACTGCGGGCAGCGTTCTCGAACGCTATTTTCTGCGTCCCTTGCATGGATGGGGCTTGTTGGAGATCCAATGGACCGATGAGAGTCATTTCCCAAAACCGGGAAAGGTTCGGATCAGTCCACTATTCGAGCAATACATCCGGTTTGACGAGCAAGCTGAATAAGCGTGAGCGAATACCAAGCCTACTACTTCGGGCGGGCCGAAGGCCCGCTTTCGGGTGCCGATCTGGATGCGGTTGAGCAGCTTTCTTCTCATATACGGGTCGGCGCGCATAGCGCATTCGTCGACTACCACTACGGTGATTTCAAGCACGATCCGGTGCAGGTTCTAGAACGCTGGTTCGACGTGCTCATTTACCACGCCAACTGGGGCTCGCAAACCCTCGCATTTCGCTTCGATGCCGACCGGGTGAATGTAAAACGTCTGGCCGCGTACGCGGTCGGCGACCTGCTGACGATTCGGGAAACAGGCGATGTGATCGTCCTCGCCCAGTTCGACGAAAATTACGGAGATTTCGGCTATTACGATATTTCGGAGGACAGCGACCGGTTTTACGCGCCCTTCATCGAACTCTACCACGCCCTTCTCGGCGGCGACGAGCGCGCGCTTTGCCTGCTCGCGCTGCAAGCTCGTTATCTGAGCAGCAGTGACGGTCCTCTGCCCCTACCTTGTGGCCTGGGCGACCTCGGGCGCGAGCACGAGGCGCTCATCGAGTTCATCGACCTCCGCAAGGATCTGGTAGAAGCGGCGGCGCAGTTGAATCCGACACCGGCAACTCCCTTGTCAACTCCACCGACAAGCGATCCATATGCGAAATATTTGCCCAAGCTCGGAACCGGACCGGCAAGGTGCTATTTGGAGCGTCTACTGGTCGAGGACCCACACACCGTCCGCTCGGATCTGATTCGCGAGCTAAAGGGCTTCAGTCCGAAGCGAACGGGACCTGGGATGACCGAGCCAACCATCGAGGCGACATTCTCAAGCATTGACCGTTCCGCCGAAAAGCTGAGCGCCACCCGTCGGCAAAAAGAAGCGGACGAACAAGCCGCGAGGCGGTGCGCCTACTTTGAAAGACTCGAGTACGAATCCCAGGCGATGTGGGACAAAGTTCCAGAACTCATCGAGCGCAAACAGGCAAAGGCCTACGATCAGGCGGCGGAGATCCTCTACGCCCTGAAGTGCCTAGCCATCGAAAAAGGTGAATTATCTGCCTTCCACCCACGCGCCGCAGCGCTCATAAACAACTATCCCACGCTGCGGGGCATGCGATCCCGCATGGAGACGGCTGGCGTACTTCCCGACGACGACCGACCCAAACCAATCAAAAAAGCTACCGAACAGAAGTGCTGGCAGGAATCACACCCTCCGGAATCGTTCTTCGACTTTGGACTACTCCAGGCCTGACCACGAAGAACCGCCGCCCCTGAGTTAGAGAGAATTGGCGCTTCCGGGACACCCACCGAATCTTCACTGTTTCCTGACGCCAGTTTCCTCGACATTCAGCGATGTCCGCGGTCGAACTGCACTGCGCGGCATTCGCGATTCCGCACAGCAGCGCCAACCCTTACAAGTTGAATGTGGTAGTCGATACCGAGCGCAGCGACATCAACCACTTGCTTCGGCCCAATCTGCCTCTCGGGCCCTTCCAAAGGTCTGGAGAGAATTCTCCCAACAAGACTGCCGACACCGGGGATATAAAAATCCATGACTCTCCCAGAAACGACCCCTTTGGATTGACCCTGGCCTGTACCGATTCGCAGACAGACCGGAAAAGCGATCAACTATTCGCTTGCGAAAAATGCTGTGCAGGCGTTCATTCACATTCGTCAAAACCTCATATGTTCAGCACCCTTGGCACAGGCATTTACCCCCTTCCAGACGCCGCTCGCATCCTGGGCTTGTCCCTACCCAAGTTACGACGCTGGCTCAATGACAGCGAAGATGGGATGGTCCGAGATGCTCCCGAGGGAGCAAAAAGGGGAGGGAGCAAAAAGGGGTCGAACGCAAAATATTAAGATCTCCATTAAACCCTGAAAATATCCATCAAATCGCGTAGCTAAAGCTGAGCGGCTACTTTCGGACTGGCTGCTTAAGCTGCCGACATGTCTGAACGGAAGTCTATCAAGGCTGTCAGAATCTCCCGCCCATCGGTTGCAGATCGCCATAGAAATACTGCACGGCTGAATCTCGAAGGATACATCCTGTAGGGGAGTAGCTTCAGCTGCCCCCAATCGCGCCTACTCCGATCGGTAACCGGGGAAGACCTCCCGAAACCCCAAACCGCGCAGCTAAAGCTGAGCGGCTACTTTCGGACTGGCTGCTTAAGCTGCCGACATGTCTGAACGGAAGTCTATCAAGGCTGTCAGAATCTCCCACCCATCGGTAGCAGATCGCCATAAAAATGCTGCACTGCTGAATCTCCAAGGATACATCTTGTAGGGGAGTAGCTTCAGCTGCCCCCAATCGCGCCTACTCCGATCGGTAACCGGGGAAGACCTCCCGAAACCCCAAACCGCGCAGCTAAAGCTGAGCGGCTACTTTAGGACCGGCTGCTTAAGATTCCGACGCGTCTGAGCGGAAGTCTATCAAAGCTGTCAGAATCTCCCGCTCATCGGTTGCAGATCGCCATAGAAATACTGCACGGCTGAATCTCGAAGGATACATCCTGTAGGGGAGTAGCTTCAGCTGCCCCCATCGCGTCTGCTCCGCTCGGAACCTGGGGAAGACCTTCCGCAACCGCAAACCGCGCAGCTGAAGCTGAGCGGCTACTTTGGATTCAAGCCCCTCAAATACCAGGATTCGAAGTTCAGTCTTCGATTTGGAAAGCGGGATGTCCTGCGACTACGGAAAACTGGCCTCACCTTTTTGAGGGTTTTCGCGCCTTTTCGCGGACGGCCCCGCCCCTCGTAGAGCCCTGAAGACGCAAAGTCTTCCTTCCCCCGCTTTTCGGCAAGAAGAAACCAAAGGCTAGTCCTTCACATAGGCTTTGATGATCTTTTGATCCTCGACGGGTTTGTTCCCCCAACCCGTCTTGACGTTCCCGATGGCCACAACGGTTTCGTAGCCGCTGGTCACTTTACCAAAGATGGTGTGTTTGTCGTTCAGGTATTGGGGGGTGCTGGTCGTAATGAAGAACTGACTGCCGTTCGTTTCCGGGCCGGCGTTCGCCATCGCCAGCAATCCCTTTTCGTTAAAACGAACCTCCGGCGAGAATTCATCCGGAAAGGGTTTGCCCCAGATTGATTCCCCACCCCGGCCGGAACCTTGTGGATCGCCCCCTTGAATCATAAATCCGGGAATCACCCGATGAAAGGTCAGGCCGTCGTAGTAGCCCTCCTCGATGTGGGTCACGAAATTCGCTACGGCCAGAGGTGCGACCGATGGCATGAGCTCGATCTCCACATCCCCTTGAGTCGTCTCGAAGACGACGGTCATCGGCTCCTTCTCCTTCCATTCCGCTGCGACCGTGGAAAGGTCTTCCTCGGATGGCGAGGCGGTGAGTGAGAGGCTGGCAGCCAAACTTAGAATGGAGAGGAGGAGAATTTTAATCTTCATGGTAAAAGTGGGCATCAGAGAGCAGTTTGGTTTCTCAGAATGATGAGAGACTGAAACGACGCACTATCTTTTCAACCTTGGCAATCAAAAGGTGTGGACATGAATTGCCTGATTGCTGGGCTCCGTGCCAAAGGAGTCGTATTTTCCTTTCTGCGGATTTTGCGCCTTGTCGCGGCCATTCTCATCTCACTCAGGAATGGCAATCGTTATTCTTCGCCCGGTGCGAGAGGCCAATAAACTACTGAAACCGCCGGACCGTGCAGCTAAAGCTGAGCGGCTACCTTCCCAAGGACCGACTGCTTAAGCTGCCGACCCGTCTGAGCGGAAGTCTCTGTCGGACTACCCGAATCTCGCCCATCAGTAGCAATGCGCTGAAAAAATGACAATCGGCTGAAGTTGTGAATCTGCATTGTGTAGGGGAGTCGCTTCAGCTGCCCCCATCGCGCCTGCTCCGCTCGGCACCACGGAAGACCTTCCGCAACCGCCGGACCGCGCAGCTAAAGCTGAGCGGCTACCTTCCCAAGGACCGACTGCTTCAGCTGCCGATGCGTCTGAGCGGGCATCCCCGCCGGACTGCTGGAATCTCGCCCATCAGTAGCATAGCGCTGAAAAAATGCCGATCGGCTGAAGTTGGGAATCTGCATTGTGTAGGGGAGTCGCTTCAGCTACCCCCAATCGCGCCCGCTCCGCTCGGCACCACGGAAGAACCTTCCGAAACCACCGGACCGCGCAGCTAAAGCTGAGCGGCTACCTTCGGACCGACTGCTTCAGCTGCCGATGCGTCTGAGCGGGCATCCCCGCCGGACCGCCGGAATCTCGCCCATCAGTAGCAAATCGCTGAAAAAATGCCGATCGGCTGAAATTGGGAATCTGCATTGTGTAGGGGAGTAGCTTCAGCTGCCCCCATCGCGCCTGCTCCGCTCGGAACCACGGAAGGACCTTCCGAAACCACCGGACCGCGCAGCTAAAGCTGAGCGGCTACTTTGGCCCAACCCCTGGAGGGCTGACTACGCCTCTGGGCGGTCTTTTCCTCGCATTTCCAAGGGGAAGGCTTCCATCTCGGATCCGGAATAGACGGTGATGTGCGGGAATGGAATTTCGATGTCTTCGGCTTTGAAGCGCTCATGGATGTCATGCATGACCGAATTCTTGAGGTTGAGGAAATTGGATTTCTCAAACCACATCCCGAGCATGAGATCGATTGAGGAGCTCATAAAATCTTTCACGAGAACGATCGGCGCCGGCTCATCCAGCGAATAGGGATTGTGGTCGGCGATTTCTTTGAGCACCCGGATGACATCCTCCAGCGTTTCACGATAGGCCACACCGACGACGATGTCCATACGGCGGATGGGGAATTTGGTGATGTTGGTAAACTGGCTTTTGATGATCTCCTCGTGGGGAACCCGCACGTAGAGGTTGTCCGGAGTGCGTAGCTTTACCGACATGAGGTCGATGGAATCAATCGAACCAAGGGTGCCGTTGATCCGGACGAGGTCGCCGACTTCGAAGGCCTTTTCCCCGAGAATGAAGATTCCTGAGATCAGATTCGAAAGACTGGTCTGCGCCGCAAATCCGATGGCGACGGTCAGGATGCCGGCCGCTCCGAGAACCGCCCCGAGCTTGAAGCCCAGCTGCATGAGAATCGTCGAGCCGAGGAGGAGGATGCCTCCGTAGAAAATACACTTCCGACCGATCTGGCCGAAATGCGGTCCGAAACGTTTCTCGATAACCCGACCGAGGAGCCGCGCCAAGAAATAGAGGACGGGAATTCCGATCGCGAGGATGAGAAATACGCGGAGGCTGTTCTCGAAAGAAAATCGCGTGACGTGCGAAGTGGTTGATGCCGTTTCGGCGACAGCAGCAAGAGTGAATCCGTAGAATGAGGACAACATGGTGAGATCCTAAAAGCGGAAAGTTTTGCGAAAGAAACCGCGCTGCGGGCGCTCCCTTGCCTCGGCCACGCGGACGGGATTGGGCGAATTCTGCGGGGGATTGTAGTCGAAATCGACTTGGCTGACCGCCTCCCGCCCGTTGTATCTCACTTTGACGGGGTTGGTCCAAAGACCATCCGAACCGAGATACAATTCCAGGAACTTGCCGTCCACATTGATCATCTCACACTGGAGCGTCTCATCCGAGTCGTTGACGACGAGCACCGGACAAATGGCGAGATGCTCTTCGCGGGCAACATCCTCGAGCCGCCGCCGTGCCGGAGTCTTGAGAGCATAACAGAGGGATCCATCCGACCGGGAACCAAACCAGGTATCGGAGAGCCGGAGTGACGGAAAAATCGAAAGCGGTAACGCCGTTCCGTCGTCTTTCCCCGCCAGCACTTCGACCGAGACCGGAATGCTGATGTAAAATGAAACTTTGACGGAGACCGGAATCATGAGCGGATTTTCCGGCTTCACCACCAGAGGACGATCGGGCAGCACCGGCCGAAACCGGATCACCGATTCACCGCGCCCGAGAGGCCAGTAGGTCCAGTCGGCCGAGGTAACCTCCGGGTCCCGCGCTTTCTCCAGGTTGTCGTTGATCGTTCGGCTGACCAATGACCAGTCCTGATCGCTCCGGCGGGCATGAATCCGCATCGGCCCACATTGCCAATGGACCGAATCTCCATCCTCGAGGTGACGAGGATTCCAAACTCCTTCCACCGGAAGGTTTCCTCCGGCAGTCGTTTCTTTCGGCAATTCGGGCGAATTAGGTTCCATGGGCAGTGAATCAGTGTTGCCAAAAATCTCATCGCAAACCCCAGACAATAGCAAGGGCGACTCCATGGCGGGGGATGGCACCCGCACGAACTCTGTCCTCTCTCGGAAAAGAGTAATTTTCTCAGCGGAAACCGATAGCCTTCCCAGATCGGGATTGGCAACTTTCCCGAAAACTTGGATGGTTTTCCGGTGCCCTCTCCCCTTTTCAGTTCGGTCCTTTCCCCTTGCGGACAAAAATATGCCGGATTGATTCTCATCGCTGGGTTGCTTCTCTTCGCCACCAGATGCACCCGCGAGGAAGCGACAAGGCGAAACGGATCACCTCTCACGCAAGAGGTCTATGTCTGGCAACGGGCGTGGACCGACCCTGTCCTCAAGGCTATACAGGAGGAGGCGGATTCGTGGGAGAATCTGGCTCTCCTCGCAGCCGAAGTTCGCTGGCGGAATGCCGAGCCGAAAATCTCCCGCCCCTCTCTGCCGTTCTCAGAACTGAGCAGGCTGAACGGATCTTTCACACCAGTCCTCCGCCTGGGATCGATGGACGCGGAAATCTCCAGCGGCCCGGAAACTCAGAGGTTCCTCGTCGAACTGTCCATCGACCTCCTCAAGGAATGGCGCGAAGCGGGACTCGAACCGCGCGAGTTCCAGATCGACTTCGATGCACCTACCTCAGCCCTCGAAAACTACCGGGACCGTCTCGCCGCGATTCGCGAGGCCATTGCCCCGACTCCACTGATTTTCACCGCTCTACCCACTTGGCTGCCGGATCCCGATTTCCGCGATCTCGCCAAAGCCTCCGACGGCTACGTCCTCCAAGTGCATTCCTTTCGACGTCCGGAATCGCGGAACGCGATCCCCCCGCTCTGTGATCCCGAGGAAGCCCGGCGGGCCGTGCAGAGAGCCAGCCGTCTGGGAGTGCCGTTCCGCGTCGCCCTGCCCACATACGCCTACGCTCTCCTCTTCGACGAAGAGGGCCAGTTTGTTCGCCTCGCCTCAGAGGGCACGCTGCCGGAATCCTTCAGCGAGAGCCGTCAGGTTGTTCGCCTCGCCTCCGACCCAGAGGCTCTGGCCAGATTGGTCCGGGATTGGCAGGCATCCCCTCCACCGGGTCTTACCGGGATCTCTTGGTTCCGCCTCCCGACCTCCCAGGACCGATGGAACTGGCCCATCGAAACTCTTCGAGCCGTGAGAAACGGAAGACCTCCCGAAAACCAGCTAACGGTCTATGCCTCCACCGACGAACAGGGCCTGACCCAGATTTTTCTCCGCAATGCGGGCGAAACCAACGAACCCGCACCCGCCTCGATCGATACGAATGTCCCACCCGCAAACTTCTTGGCCGGAGACGGATGGAACGGCTTTATCTGGGATCAGTCCCACTCAATGAGCCTCTCCCGCTCTCGATCGACACCACCTCTCCGCCCGGGCGAAATCCGTCCCATTGCTTGGCTCCGCCTGTCGCCATCCCCCCGTATCGCAACTTCCCTCACTCTTTCCTATGCCACCACTCCCTAAACTTTTTCCACTCCTGTCGTTCCTTATCGCTCTCGGGGCCCACGCCTGTGGTCCCTGGTTCGACGCTTGGCTACTCGACGAAGGAGAAGACGCCTGGTCCACCGCGCCATCACTGATCTTCTCCATTGAGGCCGCCCCCATAATCGAGGAGACGCCTTCGCCGTTCTCGTTTGAGGCCATCGATCAGGAAACCGCCGAGCTCCTAGGTCTGAAACGCTACCTCGCCGAAATTGGGGCCTCCGCCGAAGACGAGGAAGAAGCCATCGCCGCCTACCAAATGGCCCGCCAGATCGTTTCGGGCGATGACGAATTCGCCGAATCAGTCGACGGGGACGCGGAGCCTTTCAACGAGGTCACCGACCTCCTCCCTCCCGCCTTCGTTCAATATCTCCGGGGAGCCTACTACTGGCACCGTCGCCCCGCCCGCCTCGATCTTGCCCGCGCTGCGTGGGAATCTCTTCTTCAGGAGAAGCCCGCTGGCTATCGGGAACGTCTGGTCTGGGCGCACTACATGCTCGGACGCAGCACCCAGGAATTCGACCCGGAGTACGCCCGATCCCATTTTCAAGAAACCCGACGGGCCGCCGCCAACGGCTTTCCGGATCCTCTCTGCCTCGCCGCCACCAGTTTCGGTTGGGAGGCCCGCACTTACTTCCTGGAAAAAGAATTCGACACCGCGCTCAAACTCTACCTCCAGGGCAATGCGTCCGGCGTCGAAGATATCCCCTCCCTCGAGTGGAGCACCCGCCTCGCCTTCCAACAGAGTGACAAAACCCTTTCACGCCATGCCCGCGATCCGCAGATCCGTCGACTGATGAGTGCATGGATCGGCTCCTATCCGGCAGTCAGTGACCCGGATGATGCGATCCAAAACACCCGGCTTCGCTGGCTTGCCATCCTGCAAAATTTCGAGGACTCCGATCCACAATCGATTGTCCAGCTCGCTCTCATCGCCTATCAAGCCGGTGAATTGGAAGAGGCCCAGCAATGGTGTGCCCTCAGCCCTCCCACGACTCTCGCTCACCAATGGCTCTCCGCGAAGCTCGCCTTGGCGCGAGGAAATTTTGACGAAGCCTCCCAGTATTACTCCGAGGCCATTCGAATTCTCCGGAACGAAGAATCCGACGATCTTCTTGTATTCATCATGGCCCCACAACCAGGCGCCCAAGATCCTTTTCTACTCAAAGGGGACCCCAAAAACCGAGTACCCGGTGAGTTGGGATTGATCCACCTCAAGCGTCGCGACTATCAGGAAGCGCTTCGGACCCTTCTCCCCTACTATTGGGAGGACGCCGCCTTTCTCGCCGAACGCGTGCTCACCACGGACGAGCTTCTCGCGTGCGTTAACCTCTACTATCCGGCCACCGACATTTCCGAAGAAGACCTAGATCACTCCGAATACACACCGCCCGAACGTCTGCGCTATCTGCTCGCCCGCCGATTGACCCGTGAAGGTCGCCTCTCAGAGGCTCTTCCCTATTTCCCCGAAACCCGTTGGGGAATCTTCCGAGACGGTCAGGACAAACTGGAGGTGAAAAACTTGGCCCAGGGGATGGATCAACTGCAGAACCAGACCGAAAATCCGGAAATTTCACCCCGCGCCCGCGCCGAAGCCTATTGGGCGCTCGCTCAACTGGTGCGGTTACGCGGCCTCGAACTCATGGGTACAGAACTCGACCCCGACTGGTTTGTCTATGAAGCCGATTATAAGCGTCCCGCCGCGAGCTCGCCCGAAAGAGGCATCACGTCTTCCCTACTGGGAGAGGTTTTTGCGGATCGGAGCGAAATCATCGAAAATTCGGCCCCAAAACCGGACCAACGGTTTCACTATCGATACACCGCTGCGGACTACGGCTGGCAGGCGAGCCAACTCCTCCCCGACAATGATCCCCTCACCGCCCAGATTCTCTGGCAAAGCGGACGCTGGCTCATGAACCGCGATCCCGAGGCAGCCGACCGATTCTACAAAGCCCTCGTTCGCCGCAATCCCGAGATTCCCTTAGCCGTGGAAGCCGATGCCCTGCGCTGGTTTCCCAAAAATCTCCCAACCGACCCAATGTCGGATTCCGGCGAGTAGCCGTAAAAAGAGAAAATTTTGGTCGGGCCGACTGGATTTGAACCAGCGACCCCTACACCCCCAGTGTAGTGCGCTACCAAACTGCGCCACGGCCCGAGCCAAAGAGGAGAGAAAAGGGAAAGCCGGGAGGAAGATCAAACGAAAAAATCCGGGTTTTTCGGGTGGTGACTCGGGAGGCCCTGGGGCGGAAATGATCTCGTCCAATATCTCTGCAGCAACGGTGCTCGACTCCTGGGCCCGAGGCAACGCCCCGGGATTCCCACAACCCCGGAAAATCCAGAGTCCTGAAGGTGCGCAACTCCCTACAGTTCCCGAACTCCATTTCCGCGGCAACGGGTTACGCCCTTTCAGGGCTAAGGATGACGAGAATCCCGAAACCTAGGGCGCTGCCCTAGGCTCAAGAGTTCGTGCGCCTTTGGCGCGGAAGGGTTTAGGGAGTTCATGTGTCGAGGCGCGGCATCAAACGGCTGAGTTGGTGGCGTTTGGCGAGAGATTTCGGACGGACACTTGGGGGCTGCCGATCCAACGTGTCGGCAGCTCAAGCAGCCGGTCCTTGGGCAAGTAGCCGCTCAGCTTTAGCTGCGCGGTCCTGTGGTTGCGGAAGGTCTTTCTGAGGTGCCGTCCGGAACGAACGCCATGGGGGCAGCTGAAGCTGCGCCCCTACCTGGAGCTATCCCCGCTAAAAATTCCTGGTGATCCAGTCCGCTACGGCGGCCGTGGTCTGGGAGAGGTGCTCTGGCTCGTTCATCATGTGGTCGCCGCCTTCAATTTTGACGAGCTCGACGTCGTCTCCGCGGAGGGATTTGATTTCTTCGGAATCCTCTGGTTGGACCACGTCGTCGGCGGTGCCGTGGACGAGGAGCCAGGGGACGGAGATGGTCTCGGCCATGGGGGCTACGGTGACGATGGTCTCGCAGAGGTCCTTCATGTACGCCGAGGACAGGGGGCAGTCTTCGTCCTCCCACATGAATCCTTCATCCGGAGTTTCTTCGCCAAACTCGGTTTCGGCGAACTTTTTGGTGTTCACCATTCCGGCCAGGGAGATGAGTCCGACGATGCGGGAATCCATGGCCGTCCGGAGGACCCCCACGGCCCCGCCCATGCTGTGCCCGACGTAGATAATTTTCTTCCCTTTGCTGGCCGTATCGAGAACAGCGCCGAGGTCGGCCACCTCCTTGGAAATGGTGGCGTCGCGGAAATCACCCTCGGACTCCCCGTTTCCGGCAAAGGAAAAGCGCAGCGTGTCGAATCCGGCGATGTTAATCGCCTTGGCGGTCTCGGTCAGGATCGGCCGATCCTTGTTCGCCGTGACCCCGTGGCCCATGACGACCAGGAATTCGCTCTTATGCTTTTCCGGGTTCCCGGCTTCGTAGGCGCAGTCGAGCTTCTCGCCCGAAGAGTTTTTGATTTCGAATTTCATGAGTGTTTGGCTCGTTCGTTAAAAGTCATTTGGACGAGGTAGGAATTTTCGACCCCGCCCAGTCCCTGTTGAAACCGGAATTTTCCAGTTTTGGACGACTGACCTTATTCGGGTGAACTCGATTTCGCAAGAATTTCGGGAAATTTGCCGAGCAGGGGTCGATGTGTGATCGACACGGCGGGCATGGGGAGTCGCTCCTGTGATCGCAGGAAGGCGCGGCTGCATCGTGTAGGGGAGTCGCTTCAGCTGCCCCCATCGCGCCTGCTTCGCTCGGCACCTTGGGAGAACCTTTCGCAACCGCTGGACCGCGCAGCTAAAGCTGAGCGGCTACTTCCACAGGACCGTCTGCTTGAGCTGCCGACGCGTCTGAGCGGGCATCCCCACCGGACTCCCGAAATCTCGTCTATCAGTAGCAAAGCACTGAAAAAATGCCAATCGGCTGAAGTTGGGAGTCTGCATTTTGTAGGGGAGTCGCTTCAGCTGCCCCCAATCGCGCCTGCTCCGCTCGGCACCTTGGGAGAACCTTACGCAACCACAGGACCGCGCAGCTGAAGCTGAGCGGCTACTTGCCAGGACCGGCTGCTTAAGCTGCCGACGCGTCTGAGCGGGCATCCCTGCCGGACTGCTAGAACCTCGCCCATCAGTAGCAAAGCGCTGAAAAATGCCAATCGGCTGAAGTTAGGAGTCTGCATCTTGTAGGGGAGTAGCTTCAGCTGCCCCCATCGCGCCTGCTACGCTCAGCACCTCGGTAGAGCCTTTCGCAACCGCTGGACCGCGCAGCTAAAGCTGAGCGGCTACTTGCCCAAGGACCGGCTGCTTGAGCTGCCGACGCGTCTGAGCGGACATCCCCACCGGACTGCTAGAACCTCGCCTATCAGTAGCAAAGCGCTGAAAAAATGCCAATTGGCTGAACTTAGGAGTCTGCGTCTTGTAGGGGAGTCGCTCCAGCTGCCCCCAATCGCGCCTGCTCCGCTCGGCACCACTGGTCTTCCCCCGAAAAAGTGGACAGTTTTCGGCTAGTTAAGTTGTGGTTGTAGATTGTAATATTGTTCAAGGTATCGTTGAGGCGAGATCATTCCTAAAGAGCTGTGTCTTCGCCGGCGATTGTAGAAGCATTCGATGTAGTCGAAGATGGCGCAGTGGGCTTGTTTTTTGTTATGGAAGCAACCGGAGTCGGGAAGCATCTCGGTTTTAAAGGAGGCGAAACAGCTCTCGGCGAAGGCGTTGTCGTAGCAGTATCCCTTGGCGCTCATGCTTTGTTTCCATTTTCCCAGAGCGGTTCGAAGGGGCCCGCTGGTATACTGGCAACCTCTATCGGAGTGGAAGATCGCAGTGGGATGGATCGGTAGTCTCAGACGGGCTTGGTCGATTGCCCGGACAGTTTGTTCGGCCGAGAGAGAGCAGGAGAGATTCCATCCAAGGATGAGACGGGAGAACAGGTCCATGACAACCGACAGATACATCCAACCCTCTTCGGTGGGGATATAGGTAATGTCGGCAACGAGTTGCTCACCGGGCTTGGTGGGCGCAGGCTCCTTTTTCAAAAGGTTAGGAGAAGGAGAAGCCTTCGAATCGGTTTTCGTTGTCTTTGGTCGCCAAGGCCTACGGAGCTTCCCTCGTAAGCCCTCTTTTCGCATCAGGCGCGCTACCCGGTTCTCGCCACAGGGCAAGCCGCGCTCGGCAAGTTCCGGGGTGATTCTCGGACTGCCGTAGCAGCGCATGTGACGGTCGGCATGAATCGTTTTTATTTCGGCGACTATGCGCTGGTTCTCGACAGCCCGAGGCCCAGGAGCAACTTTCCGGGTATCCCAGGCGTAAAATCCGCTCCGGGACAGTCCCAGAGCCCCACAAAGCTCGCATACTGAGTAGTCTTTCCGCATTGCCTCGATCATCGCATACCCAGATGCGGGTCCTCTGCCAGTATGCTCGCGGCTTTTTTTA
>NZ_JACHVA010000141.1 GCF_014230055.1 Puniceicoccus vermicola
CGGGTAAGTCCCTCGACGGTCAGTAACCTCAACCAGAAGATTTACGAGCGTATTGAGGAGTGGCGGCAGAGGCCGCTCAGGAATCGCTACGTGTATACCTACCTGGACGGCCTTTGGCTCAAGCGGGCTTGGGGAGGCGAGGTCGAGAACGTCAGTATCCTCGTGGCCATCGGAGTGAACGAGATGGGATTCCGCGAGGTGCTCGGAGTGAGCGAGGGCATGAGCGAAGACAAGGAGAGCTGGAGGAACCTGCTTCGCAACCTATACGGGCGGGGACTGCGCCGGATCGATCTGGCGATCTCCGATAAGGCAGCCGGGTTGATCGAGGCCTTACCGGAGTTTTATCCGCAAGCCAAATGGCAACGATGTGTCTTCCACTTCCATAAAAACATCCTACACAAAGTGCCCAAACAAAAGCGCGAGGAGGTGATCCCTATGCTCAAGGCAATCCATGCCCAGGAAGATGCCCAAAGTGCCCGCGAAAAAGCAATCTCCGTGGCCGCCAAGCTCGAAGACTTGAAGCTCGGTCCTGCAGCCAGCATCCTGCTTCAGGGAATCGACGAATCGCTCACCTACTACCGTTTCCCCAGAGAGCACCACCGCAGCATCCGCACCAACAATATGCTCGAAAGGATCATGAAGGAGATACGTCGCAGAACCCGAGTGGTCGGAAGCTTCCCGGACGGGAAAAGCGCTCTCATGCTCGCCTGTGCCAGACTCAGACACATCGCCACAAAATCATGGTCAGATACCCGAAAATACATGGATATGACCAAGCTTGAGGAAATCGAACTTCAACAAACCGCCTGAAAATCGCCAGCCCCCCATGGGGGGCTATTGACATCAACATCAACTAAACATCATAAAACAATCACCAACGCCTTGAGGCACTTGGACCTTTTTGCGAAAGATTTTGGACACTAACGGGAACGCATCAGAAATCAACGCTCCCGAACGGCGCCTAAGACTTCGAAACGGCTATCGCCATTCCGCTCCAAATTACCAATTCGTAAATCACTCGCAATTTCAGGCTGCCCCGTTGAAGCGATGGCTAATCCGAACGATATGAGACCCGTAAGAATGAATTCCCGGCCAAGACGTTCCGATGCCATCAGAAACGTGTCCCTATATGGGTTGGCAAGTGCCAGCAGAGCCGACCTCCTATCCAACTCCAAGACTAAACATTGCTATTCCCTCTCAATGACGTAAGTAAAAGGACTGATACGCCGGGATCATGATTCATATCTCGCAGTGAAGGAATGACTTCCCCGATTGAGATCGGTGAGCTAATGCCATCCGTCTTACGACAAAATGCTACCCCCATTCTCCTGAAAGCATCTTCAATGGGTCCTCGGCGGGACGATCATCAAATTGCCAAAAGTCTACCTTCAGCAGATTGGCCCGTCACCCCCTGTAGAATAAACACTATTCTGGAATCAAGGGGTGATTTTCAGCCGGTAAAATCGAGAATCTGAAACGTCTTGACCGCTAATTTCGACTGTCACAGATTTAGATCCGTCTTCATTCAATGACTCCTCAATGTTCTGAACATTGGTATCCGAATCGACAACATCCCACTCGATCAAATCGTCCGAATATAGGACCTGAATGCATTCAAGCGGAACATCTTCACGCATATTGAAAGAGAATTCTCGAACATCCCCTTTCGATTTCAGGCTAACGCCTTCGGTTCCGCTAGGATCTCCCAAAACGAAATCAACCATGTTTTCGATGCCGTCCCCATCATAATCGAATCCGCTTAGAGAATAATTCCCTGGGCCACCAAAGTTCCTCACCTGAGAATCCAACCAATTTGCATAGGCTGCGGCAGGAAATCCATTCACTGAAGGAATGGTAACCGTCATCTTAATCGGGACCGTTAATTCTGAACCAATCGGTGCATCCGTCACCACCAATAACGATGCATAGTAAATCCCGGAAACGGATGGATCGGGCGAAAATGTCAACTCAATCTCCTCCATCTGCTCAGCGTTAAGAAGCCCCCCCGACGGATTGACTGAAAGCCAGTTTGCGGACTCGAAAATTGGGAGGGATTCAGCCGATTGCGCGGACTCCTGTGAGTCTATTTGCGCAACACTCGATCCGGCCGAAACTATCGCAGTCCATTCCCCGGGGGCGACCCCATAGTTGTATAAAGAAAGACTGTTATCCGTCAAAATAGAGCCAGCCTCGACGGTCACTTCAATCGATTCTGGAAATACCGAAAATTTGGAAACGGGGACTCTCAGTTTAACACCAGATGCTCCATTGATCGCATTTATCGTAAATGGAATGCCCGTATAAAATTCACTTACACTTGCGAAAATCTCATAAGTGTTCCCGGGTAGTCGAATCGAAAAGCGACCTTGAGAATCACTCGTGGTCATAAATTGCTCACCATTTGCTTCCAAGATGACACTCGCGTTGGGCAAAGGATCATATGAAGAAACAACCGTTCCCGAAACATTAACCGTATTCGATGCCGTCGCGGAAAAAGAAAAGGATTGGCTAGTACGGCTGCTAGGCCCGCCGCTCTTCAGCACAATCGAGTAGCTTCCTGTATATGGCACAGGCGTATTTCCGTAGCAAAAGAAACGTAAATTCTTATCTCGGTAAGACTGCCCCGGCTGGAGGTTGCCAATCGAACGATTTCCGAAGTTCATGCTATCGAACCCCATAGGAATATTTGTATACAATTCTTCGGGACTCGCCTCGATATCACTATAGATCACATAGGCAGTGGTGTCCGAAATGTTTGTAATCGTATACTCCACCACCACGGTCTCGCCTGGATTGATAAATCCGTCACCGTTATTGTAGGGAGAAATTGATTTCGGGTCAGAAATAGCCACATCTGTGATTGAAAACTGACCTCCAATAACTGGGGTGTCCCCGGGGTCGCTGTCTTCTGTTGCACCAAGCATAGCCTGCACATTCAGCCGTCCGCCAGTTGCAACCGCTCCAGAAAACGCACCTAGCTTGTCGACGGTGGATAGCAGCCTCGACTTAAGACCTTGACCATTGACTGAACTTACAGATTTCAAAAGCGCTAGCGCACCCGTTACTTGTGGCGCAGCCATTGAGGTCCCTGAAATCAAAGCATAGGAGGATTCTGGATAAGTGCTATAGATCGTATCTCCTGGCGCGGCAAGATCGACCGTAGATGCCCCATAATTTGAAAAGGAAGCGAGGTCATCGTTGTAGTCACTAGCCGCCACAGAAATGACATTCGGGACATCGTAGCAAGAAGGATAATAAGGAACTTGATCGGTATCAACGGGCGGCTCATCGAGGAGAGCATTCCCGGCAGCAGCAATAAAAAGAACGTCTGCATTGGATGCGGCCCGTATCGCGTCCTCATACAAAATTGGTGGATTTCTTGCCTCAGGACGGCCAAAACCACCAAAACTATTGTTGATCATTTTTGCACCATTACTGACAGCGTAATTAGTCGCATCAATTGCGGCAGAGAATGAGATCCAACGGCCCGAACTTCCGATCTTCAGAGGCATAATGCTGACTTTCCAACAGACACCCGATATTCCAATACCATTGTTACCTCTGGCCCCGATAATTCCGGAAACGTGGGTTCCATGACCATTCTGATCAGATGGATCATTGTCGGGCTTCAACACTGCCGTAGAAGAAGAATTAGGATCCCATGAGTTTCCAACAAAATCCCATCCGTTTACGTCATCGATAAATCCGTTTTGATCATTATCTATACCGTCCCCGGGAATTTCGTAGACATTTGTCCATAAATTCTCTTTTAGATCCGGGTGGTCGAGTTGGACTCCACTGTCAACAACCGCAACGACAACATCTGAAGATCCCGTGCCGACATTCCACGCAATGGTTGCTCCGATGTCCGCCCCCTCTGTACTGCCAGACCATTGACCAGTATTTTCGAGCGCCCATTGAATATAAAAATCTTCGTCATCTGGAATCGTGCCAGAAAAGAACCCGATATTATCGGCTTCTGCAACACCGCGAAGATCCCAATCTGGCTGACCAGCAAGAAATGCCTCTTCAAATGATCGAACAATAGAATCGACAGAGTTCAGAGCCGGAGAACTCGTAGCTACGATAAAAACCGGTGCTGTCGACAATTGGCCTCGAAGATAATATCCATTCACGGACATCCACTCCTGAAGGTCTTCTTTCGTCGCCCCATCGGGGAGGCGAATCATCGCGTGGTCACCAACGACAGCGCTCGACCAAACCGCTTTCGTCTCTCCGTCTATCGAACTTTCCATAACGCTTTCAACCAAAACGTTCGGATAGGAAAAGTTTTTCACCCGGTATAAGGATTTCCTCACGAATCGCCCATCAGAGTCAGTCGGCATATCCCGAGCATCTAGCAAAACTGCATCTTCCAAGAGCCCTGCCATCGGTCCTATCTCTGGCTGTGCAGAAGGCATGCTTGCATTATTCGCTGTCAACTTTTCCTGAGAAGCCAATGGCGCCGACGCAACCTCTTTATCGTGTCCCTGATCTCCAACGCCTTGTAAAACGGAGGGATCGACAATTTCGTCCCGACTGCTCGATTGAAAAATCAGGAAGAAGGAAACGACAAGAGCGGCGGCAACTAAAGCGACTATTTTCTTTTTCATAGGAGGAGACCGAATTCGTAAATGGAGCTGCTCAAGAACGCGAGCAGAATATTACTTTTCTTAAACCTCCCATCGACAAGGACAACCTAATCCCTCCCAAACGTAGAATAAGAAGTCCTATTCGATCAGATTCCGAGAGAATTACGAATTACCTAATCCCGAACCTCGAATCCCCTTCAATCGGTGGCCCCAAGGGCGACCCCTAAATCGCCAGAACTGAGCGAAGACATCAGGCTGAGCGGGTAACCCGATCCAGCGTCTTAGTAGGACAGCAGCTTTAGCTGCGTCCCGGCGGGAACGCATCAGAGATCAACGCTCCCGCACGGAGCCCAAGACTTCGAAACGGCTATCGCCATTCCGCTCCACATTCGTTCCTTAACCAAAGGGAGCCACTTCACCCAGCAAGACCGCGCAGCTGAAGCTGAGCGGGTACGTCCCGATCCAGCGTCTCAGTAGGACAGCAGCTTCAGCTGCGTCTCGGCGGGGATGCATCAGAAATCAACCTACCCGCATGGAGCCCAAGATTTCGAAACGGCTATCGTCGTTCCGCTCCAAATTTCCCTTTCCCCTTCTCCTAGGACTTAGAGTCCCAAGGTGACTTGGATCTCTTGGTCGCGGATCTCAAATCCTTTGAGAACGGCAGCAGCCAGAGCGATCTTGAAGTCTTCGGTATTCAACTTGTAGACGGGGATGTCCTGAAGAAATTGCTGTGAGGCCTTGGTCACGGCTTGGACCACTTGATCCGAGAGATTCGAGGGAACACCGGGGATGTCGATTTTATCGACGGTCGGCTCATTGAGGAAGAACTGGAGTGTCTCGGAATCATAACGAAGTCCCGAGGAAAGCTGAACGCTTCCGGAGTAGGACTTGCCCAAAAGGCCTCCGCCGAGTCCGACTTTGGCGTCCATCCCAATCTCAATCCGATTGGAGGACTCCAGGAGCTTAACCACTGGATTCGAGTAAGTCACCTCGACAACAGTGAGATAGGTATCGCTCTTGGGGAAAGCCGTTTCCAACGCTTTATCGATCATTGGTTGGGTGATCGAGACGGTGATTCCCTTCGTCTTCAGGAAGATGAAGGAGGCGATGCCTAGGACGATAAGAATAACGAGAGCGATAGTCAGCTTTTTACCCATAGGCGAAATCTTCCTAAAATCCGCACAAGGAGCAAGTCCTGAGAATCACGAATTATTCACAAAAGTCCCTTTTTCAGGGTAATTCCTACAATTTCGTTACGTCCCGCCATCCCTTTTCGCCAAGGCTCATGCACCTTCTCCAGAAATTCAAAGGACTTTTCTACCCACACTTGGAGAGACTCCAACCATAGTCCTCTCAATCCGGAGCACCTTCATTTTCTTCTAGATCGGTATACTCACCCATCCAAATCCCCACACGATCCGCACCTCCCCCTAAAAAAAAACGGCGCCCCGAAGGACGCCGTTGTAAAAGTTTCTGGACGAATCGATTAGACCGAAGAGGAGGTTTCCTGACGGAATGTCAGTTCCTTGCGGTCTGGATTCTTGTCGATCTGAATCGGTTCGCCGGGCTTAATCGATCCGCCGAGGATCTCTTCGGCCAATCCATCCTCAATGTAACGCTCAATGGCGCGACGGAGAGGGCGGGCGCCGTATTTCTCGTCATACCCTTCCTCGAGGAGGAAGTCGCGAGCGGCGTCGGTCAGCGTGAAGAAGATGCCGCGGTCCTTCAGGCGATCCAGCACGGTCTTCAATTCGAGATCGACGATCCCCTTCATGTGGGTGCGGTCGAGTGGACGGAAGATGATCAACTCGTTCAAACGATTCAGGAACTCTGGCTTAAAGAGCCTCTTGGTCTCGTCGAGAATCCGATCCCGAGCCTTGTCGAAATCAGCCATGGTGTCTTCCGAACCAAATCCCATGGAGGAATTCTTCTGGAGGATCTCAGCTCCGACGTTCGAAGTCATGATGAGAATCGTGTTCCGGAAATCAACCCGGCGACCGAGGCTGTCGGTCAAGCGACCTTCTTCCAGGACTTGGAGGAGGAGCTGAACCACATCCGGATGCGCCTTCTCGATTTCGTCGAGGAGGATGACCGAATACGGACGGCGGCGAACCGCTTCCGTCAACTGCCCACCTTCTTCATAGCCGACGTAGCCGGGAGGCGAGCCGATGAGACGCGAGACGGAGAATTTCTCCATATACTCGGACATGTCCACCTGAATGATGGCATCTGAGCTGCCGAACATCGATTCTGCCAAGGTCTTGGCCAAGTGAGTCTTCCCCACCCCTGTCGGCCCGAGGAACATGAACGAACCGATCGGGCGGCGAGGATCCTTGAGATCCGCACGCGAACGACGCAAAGCCCGAGAGATTGCAACCGTGGCCGGATCCTGCCCAATGACTTGAGACTGCAGATCCTGCTCGAGGTGGAGCAATTTGGCACTGTCCTGCTGCTCCATCCGGGTCAGCGGGATGCCGGTCCAGTCGGAGATCACATGAAGGATGTCGTCGTCGCTGACGGTGATTTTCTGCTCTTCCCGGCTCTTTTTCCAGGCCTCGAGCTTCTCTTCCCGTTCTTTGCGAAGGCGTTTTTCCTCATCGCGGAAGCGGGCGGCATCCTCGAAGTTCTGAGCGCTGATGGCCTCTTCCTTCTGGGTGCAAACGCCGTCAATCCGGTCCGTGTATTCCTCGATCTCCGGAGGACGCTCCAGTGAGTTGATGCGGGCGCGCGAGCCCGACTCGTCGATCACGTCGATCGCCTTGTCTGGGAGAAAACGGCCGGTGATGTAGCGGTCCGAGAGCTTGGTCGCGATCTCGAGAGCTTCATCGGTAAACTCTACCTTGTGGTGCTCTTCGTATTTCGAACGAATGCCCTTGAGGATCTGGATCGAATCTTCGACCGAGGGAGGATCGACCTTGACCGACTGGAAACGTCGATCGAGTGCACTATCCTTCTCAATGTGCTTGCGGTATTCGGCCAACGTCGTCGCGCCGATGCACTGCAACTCGCCACGGCTGAGGGCTGGCTTGAAGATGTTCGAGGCATCCATGGCCCCTTCGGCGGCTCCGGCCCCGACAATGGTGTGGAGCTCGTCGATGAAGAGGATGACGTTCCCGCACTTGCGGATTTCGTCCATGACTGCCTTGATCCGCTCCTCGAACTGACCGCGATATTTTGTGCCCGCAACCATCAAAGCGAGGTCGAGGGTGATCACGCGTTTATCGAGGATAATCTCCGGAACCACGCCCTGCGAAATTTCCTGGGCGAGGCCTTCGACGATCGCCGTCTTCCCCACCCCGGCTTCTCCAATGAGGACCGGGTTGTTCTTGGTGCGCCGGCAGAGGATTTGAATGACGCGACGGATCTCCTTCTCGCGGCCAATGACCGGATCGAGTTCCCCTTTCTTCGCCATTTCCGTAAGGTCACGACCGAAGGACTTGAGCGCCGGCGTTTTCACTTCCTTGCGCTCTTCCTGTGGATTCGAGCCGACCCCTGCTGCTTCGGCGCCCGCTTCCGGGTTCTCGCTGAAGTTCGGATCGAGCTCGATGAGGATTTCGTTCCGGCAGCGTTCGATGTCGACGTCGAGTGAGCGAAGTACGCGCGCGGCGACTCCGTCCCCCTCCCGCAAGAGACCCAGCAGAATGTGCTCGGTCCCCACATAGCTGTGGTTGAGGGCCTTGGCTTCTTTATTGGCCAGGGCCAGCACCTGCTTCACGCGGGGGGTGTAAGGGATGTTGCCGGTCGGCTTGGTCTCGGGACCTGTACCCACCTGCTTTTCCACAGCGCTGCGAACGGTATCCAAACTCAAGCCGAGCTTCTGGAGGACGTTGACCGCTACGCCTTGACCCAGGTTGATCAGGCCGAGCAATAAGTGTTCGGTACCAACGTAGGTGTGGTGAAAACGGTCGGCCTCCTTTCGGGCGAGAGCGAGGACCTGCTGCGCGCGAGGCGTAAAATTGTTCATCGGCTCCATATATACCTTTCTATTACGGTGTGATCAAAGAGTCAACGGGCACATGATTTTTGTCCCATTGGGTCAAGATGGCGCTGCGTCATAATCCGGTTCAGCGATTGCGGAGAAGTTGCGCCGCGCCGAGGAAGCGCGGAGTGCGTCCCGGGCCGCAGATTCGATTTCGGATTCCGCAAGATACTGCACATGAGCGGGTTGGGCTTCAATAAAGAGCCGATCCACCAGACAGCGCGTGTCCTTGGGGAACATTCCAAAATCGGTTCCGAGCCGGATCAATGACAGCAGACTCATACCCTCTCCTGAGCTTAAAAGATGCCCGTTTCGCAGAATTCCATAAGCGCGCCCGATCCGGTCGAGGATCCGGTTGCGATCGGTCTGCAACAAGCGCATCCGGGCGTTTTCTTCCTGCACCCGGACCGTCTTGAGAACGTTGGCCAGTCTTTTCAAGATGGCCTCCTCGGATTCGCCCAAGGTCTGCTGGTTGGAAATCTGGAAAATGCTGCCCGACGCATCGGAACCCTCCCCGAGCCAACCGCGGACGACGAGCCCGATCTGGTTCACGGCGCGGATGACTTTTTCCATGTTTTTGGTGATCACGAGACCGGGCAGGTGCATCATCACCGAAGCCCGCAAACCGGTGCCCACATTCGAGGGGCAGGCGGTCAGGAAACCGAGGTCTTCCGAATAGGCAAAATCGAGCGTCTCCTCGAGTGAGTTGTCGAGGGCGTTGATCGTCGTCCAGACTTTATCGAGATGAAATCCTGCCAGCATCGACTGAATCCGCAGGTGGTCCTCTTCGTTGATCATGACCGCGCAGGACTGATCGCCGTTGATGACCACCCCGGCCCCGGACTGGGATTCGATCAACTCCCGGCTGACCAAGTGGCGCTCGACCAGGATCTTACGCTCCATCTCCGAGATGTCCTCCATCCGCAGGGAAACGGACGAATCCATCCCCTCCGCTCCTTCGATGGCCTTACGACAAACTTCAAAGACTTCGTTCCGATTCTCGTCGGTCGACTGGTTCGGGAAGATGTGGCCCGCCAGATTCCGCGCGAGGCGGATGCGGGTACTCAGAATAATCGGGATCGACGAGGTGTGCTGATGGGTCAGCTCCGAATCGGCCCGAATCAGAGACTCAATTTTAAGCTCCATCGTTTTTTTCTTTCTCCAATTTGCGCAATTGGTCGCGGTAAACCGCGGCGTCTTCAAAGCGTTCCTCGCGGACCGCCGATTCCAATTGCTTTCTCAATTCAGCTTCTTTCTTCCCGGTCGCCTGACGGCGGATGCCGTGGACGGGCACCTTCCCTTCATGCATCAGGCCCGGCTGGATTTTGCCCAGCAGGTCCGGAAGAATCGGTTCAAAGGCTTCATAACAGTCGGGACATCCAAAACGGCCCGTCTCCTGGAGCTGCCCATCGTCGCATCCGCACTTCGGGCAGGCGTGAACCTCCCCGGACTGCTTCTGCGCGGCGGCCACGACTCCTTCTGCCAGTTTGGCGAACGGCTCGATATCAAAGTCCGCGGCCATGCTGTCCTTAAATTGACAGGACTCGCACAGATCGACCTTGCGGATCTCACCGTCTACAATCTGCGTTAGGTGGATTGTCGCCGGCTTCCCGCAGTGGATGCACTGTTTTGGTTTCGCCATCTATAAAAGATGAGCGAAATCCTGACGCGGGTCAAATCCGAGTGCCGTCCCCAGAGACCTGTTCCTTATATTTTTCGAGAAGTTTCAGCGTCTTCGGCCCAGGGCGCCCGTCTCCGATGACGCGGGCGTCGACTTCGACGACCGGAACAATCTCCGCCGCCGTTCCGGAAACGAAGCACTCATCGGAAACCCAGATGTCGTAGCGGGTGAGATTTTTCTTCTCCACCTTCATGCCACTCTTCTCGGCAATTTCCAGAACCGCGTCGCGGGTGATGCCGCGAAGGCTACCCGAAGCGGTATGCGGGGTGACGAGAGTATCGCCCTGGATGATGAAAACGTTGTCGCCACTGCATTCGGCCACGTAGCCCTGATCGTTGAGCATCAGTGCCTCAAGGTGGCCGCTGGCCTGAGCCTCGATCTTGGCGAGAATGTTGTTCAGGTAGTTGAGCGACTTGACCATCGGCGGGAGCGACGCCGCTCCGAGACGACGCGTCGGCACGGTCACGATCTTCAACCCTTCCTCGTAAAAACGCTTCGGGAAAAGCTCGATGGTGTCGGCAATGATCACCAGCCCCGAAGGTCCGCAGCCTTTCGGCGAAAGACCCAGTGAGCCCACGCCCCGGGTCACAATCAAGCGGATGTAGCCGTCGGTCAGGCCGTTGACTCGGCATGACTCGCAGACGAGCTCCCGCATTTCATCCCGTGTCACGGGCATATCGAGCAAAAGCGCCTTCGCCGACTGCTCCAGTCGGATCAAATGCTCTTCGAGCTTGAAAATATTTCCACTGTAGAGGCGGATCCCCTCAAAAACGCCATCACCGTAAAGGAATCCATGGTCGAACACCGACACTTTTGCGTCTTCTTTCTCGACGAATTCACCATTCAAATAGACCTTCATTCATTCGCGGTATGATGCAGACGTCGTTTCGTGTCCATCCGAAATCCAAAGTAGAATACCTTATTTGGTCAGGAAGAACTTTTTATAGAACCAAAAGTTCACGGAAAACGTCATTGCACTTCGCGCTTACGAATATAACCCTTCCGAATAGCTTTCATTAACAGAATAAGGAAAAAAAATGAGTCCCATCGGATTATTCCGCACTTCTCTCGCGAAGAAATTCGTGATGGCAATCACGGGTATCATACTTGTCGGATTTGTCCTCGGCCACATGCTGGGGAATTTGCAAGTATTTGGCCCGCCAGAGGCGATCAATGAGTACGCCTACTTTTTGCATCACATTCTCCCGTGGGAGATTCTCTGGGTAGTACGCATCGTGCTACTAGCCGCAGTCGTTCTCCACATCGTTTCGGCCGTGATGCTCGTTATCGAGAATCGCCGAGCACGGCCGGAGACCTACGAGAAGCAAAAATACATGCAGGCTTCCTTTGCCGCCCGCACGATGAAATACTCGGGGCTGATCGTCCTGGCTTTCATCATCTTCCACCTGATGCACTTTACGGTGCAGAACATCGATCCGGCCTTCCACAACCTGCGCTACGATCTGGATGGGAAGGACACTCAGGACGCCTACGCCATGATCATCCTTGGCTTTTCCAACGTCTGGGTCTCGGGATTCTACATCATCGCCATGGGCCTTCTCTGCTGGCACCTCTCACATGGGGTTTCCAGCATGTTCCAGTCGCTCGGATTCCGGAATGAAATCTGGCGCCGCCGACTGAACTGCATCGCTCTGGCTTTCGGCCTCCTGATCTTCGCCGGGTTCAGCATCATCCCGATCACTTCGATGATCTCATGGTATGGCGGGCCCGACATCGTCTACGGCTCCGAAGTTCGTCAGGCCACCGAGAACTGGAACGGAGAGACTCCGATCCACGTCACCTACCCGGACTCGGCCCACCACTAATTTGCGCAAAGCTAAGGAACACACGTCATGGAATTAAATGCCAACATCCCGGAAGGACCGCTCGCCCAGAAGTGGACCAACCACAAGGCGAACATCAAGCTCGTGAATCCGGCCAACCGCCGGAAGTATCACGTCATCATCGTAGGCTCCGGCCTCGCCGGTGGTGCCGCTGCCGCCTCGCTCGCGGAGATGGGTTACAACGTCAGCTGCTTCTGCTATCAGGACAGCCCGCGCCGCGCCCACAGCATCGCCGCTCAAGGCGGGATCAACGCCTCGAAGAATTACCAGAACGACGGGGACAGCATCTACCGTCTTTTCTACGACACCATTAAGGGAGGCGACTTCCGCTCTCGCGAAGCCAACGTCTACCGCCTCGCTGAGGTCTCGGGGAACATCATCGACCAATGCGTCGCCCAAGGGGTTCCCTTCGCCCGCGAATACGGCGGTCTCCTCGCCAACCGCTCCTTCGGGGGTGCACAGGTGAGCCGCACGTTTTACGCCCGCGGTCAGACCGGACAGCAGCTCCTCCTCGGCGCTTACCAGCAACTGAGCCGCCAAATCGGCCTCGGTCAGGTGAAGATGTACAACCGCCACGAGATGCTCGAACTTGTTCTTGTCGACGGTCACGCCAAGGGAATCATCACCCGGAATCTGGTCAACGGGAAGATCGAGCGCTTCGCCGCCGACTGCGTCGTTCTTGCCACTGGCGGATACGGCAATGCCTTCTTCCTCTCCACCAACGCTCAAGGCTGCAACGTGACCGCCGCCTTCCGGGCCTACCGCAAGGGCGCTGGTTTCGCCAACCCTTGCTACACGCAGATCCACCCGACCTGCATTCCCGTTCACGGTGACCAACAGTCCAAGCTCACCCTCATGTCGGAGTCTCTCCGCAATGACGGGCGCGTCTGGGCTCCGAAGGATCCAGAGACCGCCAAGAAGATTCGCGAAAAGAAACTTCACCCTGGCGACGTCCCGGAAGAGGAGCGCGATTACTACTTGGAGCGGAAATATCCCTCCTTCGGAAATCTCGCCCCGCGTGACATTTCCTCGCGCGCTGCGAAGGAAGCCTGCGACGAAGGACGGGGGATCGCCTCCACCGGACTCGGAGTCTTCCTCGACTTCCGCGACGCCATTGAGCGCTTTGGGAAGGAAACCATCGCCGAGCGCTATGGGAACCTCTTCGACATGTATCAGTGCATCACCGGAGAGGATCCCTACACCACTCCGATGATGATTTACCCCGCCGTCCACTATACTATGGGTGGGCTCTGGGTAGACTACAATCTCGAAAGCAACCTACCCGGCTTGTTCGTCGCTGGAGAAGCCAACTTCTCTGACCACGGCGCGAATCGCCTCGGTGCCTCTGCTCTCATGCAGGGACTGGCCGACGGTTACTTCGTGCTCCCCTACACGGTCGGGAACTACCTCGGCAGCCAAGGACTCGCCTCCGCAGGTAAGGTCAAAGCCGACGCTCCCGAATTCGACGAAGCTGAAGCCGCCGTCCGCGCCCGGATCGACAAACTCTTATCCATTCAGGGAACGGAAAGCCCGCGCAGCTTCCACAAGCGACTCGGGGACATCACCTGGTCGAAGTGCGGAATGGCCCGCGACAAGGCTGGCCTCGAAGAAGCTATTCGGGAGATTCAGGCCCTCAAGAAGGAGTTCTGGTCGAACCTCAAAGTGGTCGGCGATCCCGACGAGATCAACCAGGAGCTCGAGCGCGCCGGACGCGTGGCCGACTTCATGGATTTCGGCGAACTGATGTGCCGCGACGCGCTCATGCGCGAAGAATCGTGCGGCGGTCACTTCCGAGTCGAACACCAATACACCGAGGATGACGAAATCGTTCAATCGGGATACCTCTCCTCCGGGGAGGCCAAACGCCACGATGATGAGTTCGGATTCGTCGGCGTCTGGAAGTTTGAAGGGGAGGATCAAGTGCCCTCCCTCCACAAGGAAAAGCTCGAATACGAAGAAGTCCACTTCGCCACCCGCAGCTACAAGTAATTCGAAAGGAACAGAATCTCATGAAACTTCACCTGAAAATCTGGAGACAAAAGAGCGCCAACGCCGCTGGCGGCTTCGAGAGCTACGAACTGCCCGATGTATCGGAAGGCTCTTCGTTCCTCGAAATGCTCGACATCCTTAATGAGCAGCTTGTTGACAAGGGCGAGCCCCCAGTAGCCTTCGACCACGATTGCCGCGAGGGGATCTGCGGAATGTGCTCCATGGTCATCAACGGCCAGCCGCACGGACCCGAAAAGGCCACTACCGCCTGCCAGCTGCACATGCGTCATTTCAAGGACGGCGACACCATCACCATTGAGCCCTGGCGCGCCAAGGCCTTCCCTGTTCAAAAGGATCTGGTTGTCGATCGCACCGCCTTCGACGGTATCATCCAATCCGGCGGCTTCATTACCGCCCGCACTGGGAGTGCGCAGGACGCCAACCTCACGCCAATCGGCAAAGAGGTCGCCGACAAGGCCATGGACGCCGCCGCCTGCATCGGCTGTGGTGCCTGCGTCGCCGCCTGCCCGAACGGATCGGCAATGCTCTTCGCTGGAGCCAAGGTCACCCACCTCAACTCCCTCCCGCAAGGGAAGGCCGAGCGCGACCGCCGCGTCCTCGGCGTCGTTCACGCCATGGACGAAGCCGGTTTCGGAAACTGCACCAACTACGGCGAGTGCCAGGAAGCCTGCCCGAAGGAGATCAAGCTCGACGTCATCGCCAAGATGAATCGCGACTACGCCTTGGCCTCCGTCCGCAGCTTCTTCTCCAAAGCCGGATAAAACCGGCCCACAGAAATCTTTTCACAAGACCCTCCCCGAAACCGGGGAGGGTCTTTTTTTGCCAGGTAGCGCGGCTTGGCCCAAGCCGCACCCCAGTTCAAATCCACCAACCCATAACTATCCAACCAACCCAGCTCCCATCCCACGCAATGCTCGATGAGCCATCGAGCGCTACCCATCCAAAGGTAGCGCGGCTTGGCCCAAGCCGCACCCCAGCTCGAATCCACCAACCAAACCCTGGCAAAACTTTTCTCTTTGACCTCCAAGCTCCCCATATAGAGCATTTCCTCAATGCCGGATTTCGAAAGAAAGCGTCTTTTCCACACTCCTCCGACTTGGGTGCCCGACGATTCCGCTTTTTTCATCACGGTTTGCTGCGATCCTCCCAGAAAAAACCAACTGTGCCATTCCCGGATCGCTGAACAAATCCACGAATCCGTCGTCCATCGCCAGAGATCTCACATCTGGTTCGTCTCCCTCTTCCTGCTAATGCCAGATCACCTTCATACCATATTACGCTATGACCGTCGTCGGCAGCCTTTGGATATTCTGATCAAGAACTGGAAACGCTATCTCGCCCGATTTGCGAAAATCCAATGGCAAGATGGCTTCTTTGATCACCGAATCCGCACCCTTCAAGAATACCGAGAAAAGGATTCTTACATTCGCCAAAATCCAGTCCGAGCCAACCTCTGCAAACGCCCCGAAGACTGGCCCTACGTATGGGACCTGGAAAATCTAGACCGGTAGCGCGGCTTGGCCCAAGCCGCACCCCAGTTCGAATCCACCAACCCATAACTACCCAGCCAACCCAGCCCCTATCCAACGCAATGCTCGATGGGCCATCGAGCGCTACCTCAACATCCGACCTCCCGCACTTTTTCTTGCTTCCCAGCGGCGGATACGAACACTCCTCTTCTCCATGGAAAGCCCTGTATTCGCGATTGCTAATCAAAAGGGGGGTGTCGGTAAAACGACGTCCGCCGTCAACCTTTCTGCCGGTCTGGCCGCGAACGGGATCGACACCCTTCTCATCGACCTTGACCCGCAGGCCAACGCGACCAGCGGCCTGGGCCTGGAAAAAGAAGAAGGCACCAGCGCCTACGGCCCTCTTATGGGGGAAGGCACCCTCTCGGAGAAGATCGTCGAGTCTGGCCGGGAACATCTTTTCGCCATTCGCTCGGAACGTGACTTGGTCGCTACCGAGGTCGAGCTTCCGCGCGATGAGGATTACCTCTTCCGCCTAAAGGGCCTGATCGACGCCGTCCGCGAGGAATACGGATTTGGGGCGATCATCCTCGACTGCCCTCCTTCTTCGACGGTCCTCTCCCTCAACGCCCTCGCTGCAGCCGACTATCTCGTCGTCGCCTTGCAGTGCGAATATCTTGCGATGGAAGGTCTCGGCGAAATCCTCAGCATGCAAAAGCAGATCAAGGAAGGCGGGGTGAACAGCAACCTCGAGGTCGCTGGCATCCTCATGACGATGTTCGATATCCGCACCAACCTTTCCAATCAGGTCGTCTCCGAGGTGCGTTCCCACTTCGGCGATCAAGTATTCTCCTCGGTCATCCCCCGCAACATTCGCCTCACGGAGGCTCCTAGTTTCGGGCAAACGATTTTTGAGTATGAAAAGTCCAGCTCCGGGGCTCTGGCCTACGAAAAACTGGCCCAAGAGTTCATCTCCCGCTTCGGTCTGAAACCGTCCAAGGGCGAATGAGTCAGACCCAGGAGATCGAGAAACTCATCGGCTATCGCTTTGAGGACTCCCGTCTCCTCGAAGAAGCCCTTACTCATCCCTCCGCCTTGTCCGAGGGGATTGCCACGCGGACCAACCAACGCCTCGAATTCCTCGGGGACGCCGTTCTCGAGCTCGTCGTTAGCGAAAAACTCTTTCGTGAGAACCCCACGGCCGCCGAGGGGCAGATGACCACCACTCGCGCCAGCCTCGTCCGCGGCCCATCCCTCGCCGATCTTGCCCGCCAAATGGGGCTCGGGGAGCATCTCATAATGGGCGAAATCGCCCGCCAACATCGTACCCACGAAAACAAAGCGGCCCTGGAGGATGCCTTCGAAGCCATCTTCGGGGCCATCTACCTCGACGGCGGACTCGAAGCCTCCCGCCAAGTATTCGGTCGACTCTTCGGCGAGCGCTCCTTCGATGTCGAGACCTTCGTCTCCACCGAGGAAAACCCCAAGGGTGCGCTTCAGGAGGAAACCCAGTCCGACCCGTGCGGCGAACGTCCCGTCTACGAGATTGTGAAAATCGACGGCCCACCCCACGAACGCCTTTTCGAATCTACAGTCAGCATCGGCGGCCAAGTTTACGGCACTGGATCCGGCCCCTCCAAAAAAGTAGCCGAAACCGAAGCCGCCCGGCAAGCGCTCGAAAAACTCCGGAAGGGTTGATCTTTCGAAAACCCACTCCGCGAAAATCCGCAATAAATTCTTCATTGTCTTTGCGTGGAGAGGGAAAAGGTCTACAAGATGGATCTTCCATGCATTTTCCCCGGCTTATCACCGCCTTCTGCTTTCTGGCTACCAGTGCCTATTCGGATCCCGGAACCGTCGCTGATTCTGTAGCGGCGATGGACGCACCCGAGACCACGAAGTCCAACGAAGGCCTTGTGCTGCCCCTCAGAGATGCGCTCCAGATCGGCCTTCAGTCCAATTACAACCTCCGGGTCCAGACGCTGAATCCCCTCATTGCTCAGGAAGACACCAATATCGCCGAGTCGACTTTTGACCCCACGCTTTCCGCCTCGGTTTCCTGGGCCGAGTCCAAATCCGCCCAGGCTTCCAGCACTCTGGATGGCGCCGCCCAGCCCCAGGACAAGGACATGACGACCGATGCCAACATTTCCAAGCGTTTCAGCCCGGGAACCGAAGTCACCGCCGGCACTGGTTTTAACCGCTACGAGACCAACTCCTCCAACGCCCTTCTCGATCCGGATTATCGGTCCGACTTCGGCGTCGAGATCCGCCAACCCCTTCTCCGCAACTTTGGCCGCGACGTCAATCTCGCCCCCCTTCGCAGCGCGGAGTCGGGCTACATCCAGAGTCAGATCGAGTTCGAAGACTCTCTCGCGAACTTTTTCGACACCCTCATCACCGCCTACTGGCAAGTCGCCGCAGCGAAAAGACGCCTCGAGCTTAGCCAATCCAGTATCGACCTTGCCAAGACTATTCTCGACCGCACGAAGAAGGAATTCGACCTAGGGCTCGCCACTCGCTCCGACATTCTCCAGTCCCAAGCCGAACTGGCCACCCGCATGGAGAATCGACTGGGATTTGAGAAAGAGCTCGCCGATGAAAAGGACCGCCTCCGGTTCATCCTCGGAGAGGACCTCGCAACCCCTTCCGCCCGCTTCGCCACCGTCGACCTTCCCGAGCCCCCGGTGGAGACCGAATCCCTTTCCGCCATTCTCACGGGCGCCCTCAATTTTGACCCCACCCGGCGGGCTCTGGAAAAGGAATTGGACCAGCGTTACTACGACCTCGTTGTCGTCAGCAACACGACCCGGCCAAACCTCGATCTCGTCTTGGGCGGTGACTACCAAGGGCGCGAAGATGAGCTGGGAGAATCCTACCGCCGCGCTTGGGATCAGGACGGCTATCGTTGGCGGGCCGGAGTCGAACTCTCCTTCCCTTGGGGGTTCGCCGAACAAAAAGCCCGCAAGCGCCAAACCGTTCTACGACTCCGACAAACCGAAATCCAAATTTCCGAGGCCGAGGCCCTGGTGCGCCAGGAAGTCCGCACCGCCTGGCGCCAACTCGAGAACGGAAAGGCCCAGCTGAAAACTGCCCGGGCCACAGTCCTTCTCCGAAAGGAAGTTCTCTTGAGCGAAGAAGCCCGCCGCGAGCGAGGACTGTCCGACATCAGCGATGTCCTGGACGCCGCCCGTCTTCTCGACGATGCGCGCCTGCGTGAGGTAAACGCGACCCTCGCGACCATCCTCGCCCACACCCGGCTTGGCCAGCTCGATGGGACCATTTTCGAGGAAAACGGTTTCAACCCTCAGCACCTCATCGGTCGCAATCTTTCCGAGAATTCCAGCCAGCCCGAGGATCCTCAATCATGAAGAAAACTATCCTTTTCATTATCATTCTCGCTGCCCTGGGGGGAGCCAGTTGGTACTTCTGGAACGCTTGGCAAAAATCGCGGAACCAAGATCTCAAAAAAGACCAACCCTCTTTCGAGGTCGTTCGCCGCACCATCGAGCAGAACATTGAGGCCGCCGGAATCGTCGAGCCCAAGATTTCCATCGAGGTCCGCTCGGAAATCAGCGGCCGCATCGACACCATCCTCGTCGAAGCCGGCGATACCGTGGAGCGCGGACAGAAACTCATCGAGCTCGACCGCAGCACTCTTCAGAACGAACTCTCCGAGGCCGAACGGAACCTTCAGGCCTATCAGCTCCGAGTCGCACAAGCCGAGCGCAACTTCAACCGCTTGCGAACCCTCAGTGAACAAGAATTTGCCCGCACCAGCGAACTCGAGGATGCCCAGACCGAGTTCGAACTGTCGAAGCTAGACCTCGAGGTTCGCCGCACCCGGGTCGAGACCGCCCGCGACAATCTCGATAAAGCCACCATCCTCGCCCCTCAGTCAGGCGTCATTTCCGCACTCGATGTCAATGAAGGCCAGGTGATCGTCGGCGCCACTTCAGTCAACCAAGGCACTCTTCTCATGAGAGTGAATGATTTGAGTGAACTCGTAGTCCGATCCTCCATCAACGAGGTCGATGTCATGCGCATCGACGAGGATACCACCGTCAAGATCAGCTTCGACTCCATCCCCGACTTGGTCATCGACGGCGAAATCACAGAAATTTCCCGCTTCGGCAGCGAGGAAAACAGCGTCCGGGTATTTCCGGTCGAAGTCACTTTTCCCGCCGTCGACGAGCGTCTGCGATCCGGGATCACCGCCAATCTGGTCTTCCCCATCGAAAAGGTTTCCGACGTGCCAGCCGTCCTGATTTCGGCGGTGTTCAAGATTCGAGGGAAACAGACTCTGGTAGTCCTCCAGCCCGACGGCGACTATGATCTCAGGGAGGTGAAGACCGGGCTCAGCGACACCGAGTATGTGCAGATCATCGACGGGGCCGAACCGGGCGAAAAGGTCTCCCTCACTCGTCCTCCGGGGATGGAACGCATGACCCGCCCCATCCAATGATGAGCGGGCCGAATCCCAAACCTCGTGGAGAAACTCTCCTCCGCCTCGAATCCATCCAGAAGGAGTACGAGCTCGGCGAAACGACCGTGCGTGCCCTCGATGGTGTCGACCTCGAGATTTGCCGCGGCGATTATTCCGCCATTCTCGGTCCCTCCGGCTCAGGGAAGAGTACGCTTATGCACATCCTCGGGTTCATGGACCAGCCCACTGGCGGCAAGATGTTTATGGGTGATCGCGATGTCAGCCGCATCCATCGAGGTGAGCAAGCTCAACTACGAGCTACCGAAATCGGATTCGTCTTCCAGTCCTTCAATTTGCTCTCCCGCCTTTCGGTCATTGAGAACGTCCTCCTTCCCGTCGAATACGCCCGCCGCAAGATGGAGCAGCCCGACAAAACCGCCAAGGAGATGCTCGATCGCGTGGGACTCAGCCACCGCGTGCATCACCGCCCCTCTCAACTCTCCGGAGGAGAACGCCAGCGGGTCGCCATCGCCCGTGCCATGATCAACCGCCCTCGCATTCTCCTTGCCGACGAGCCAACCGGGAACCTCGACAGCCGCAATGCCGCCAACATCCTCGACTTGTTTGATCGCCTAGCCGACGAGGGCAATACCCTCGTCCTCGTTACTCACGACGAATCGATCGCCCAGCGGACTCGCCGAGTCATCCGCGTACTCGATGGGAAAGTCACCGAAGAGGAGGTCGAACGATGATCCTAGTCACCATCGCCAAGCAGGGAATTCGTGAGGTCTGGAGCCACAAATTCCGCAGTTTCCTCTCCATGATCGGGATCATTCTCGGGGTGGCCTCCCTCGTCGCCATGATCGGGGTCGTCCAGGGTATGATTAGAAACTTCACCGTCTTTTTTGAAGAAACGGGAGGGATCGAAAAGGTCACCATTACTTCCAAAGAACCTCCGGAGAGCCAATCCCACATCGCCTTCCTCTCTCCGGGACTCAGCCTTTCCGATGTCGAAGCCATTCAGGCTTCCGTACCTCTCGCCGAGTACGTCACCCCGCAGGTTGAATTTGGTTGGACCCGGATCGTCCGCGGCAGCCGCCGCATGGGCAACCGAGTCCAGGGAGTGACTTCCGACATCCAACTCATCGAGAATTACCCGATCGCCCGCGGACGATTTGTCGGAGATCTCGACAATCTTCATGCCCGCCCGGTCGCCGTCATCGGTGCCGAAGTCGTTCGCCGCCTCTACGAGCCCGACGAAGATCCCCTCGGATCGCAAATCCGCATCAAGAATCAGCCCTTCACCGTCATTGGCATCCTCGAGGACTTTGAATTCGACCAGAACGGCCGCAACGCCCTCCGCTGGAAAAACTGGCGAGTCTTCATTCCCTCCCGCACCGCGGCCCAACGATTCCGCGGCGATGAAACGGTCAGCGAGATCCTCCTCAAAGTCTCCCGCTACGAGGACCTCCGCGATCTCATTCCACAGGTCGAGAATGTCCTCCTCCAGCGTCATAACGGCATCGAGGATTTTGAAATCCAAACCCGGGAAGAACAGCTCGCAGAATTCGAGAAGCTCGAAAACTCCTTTACCTATTCTCTCGGCGGCGTCGCTGGCATTTCCCTTCTCGTCGGTGGGATCGGCATCATGAACGTCATGCTCGCCGTCGTCTCCGAACGGATCCGCGAAATCGGCGTCCGCAAGGCCGTGGGCGCCCGCGCTTCCGACATCTTCTTCCAGTTCCTGGTCGAGTCCACCGTCATCAGCGTCATCGGAGGCATTTTCGGGATCGTCCTCAGCGTAGGGTTCCTCCAACTCCTCTCTGCCTTCATCCCTGGAGGAGCCAACATCAACCTATTCCCGGGCAACGCAATGATCTTCGGCTTCGCCTTCAGCGCTGCCGTCGGGGTCTTCTCCGGCCTCTATCCAGCCCTCAAAGCAGCACGGCTCGATCCCATCGAAGCCCTACGCTACGAATAACCCGCATCTACAAATTCAGCCCTGCGCTCCCAGTAAACTATTTTTAACCTGGTTACTTTTAAATTATTGACATAGCACGAAACTGAAAATTTTCGCTAATTCTAGAAGAGGAGGCTCGTAAATCCGAAGTTCACCTGAAAATTCCCTTCACGGGTATCCCCCTGGCGGAAAATCATTTTGGCTTCGAGCAACCAGGCATTTCCCAGCCGATGTCGCCATCCATAAGCCTGCTTGGTGATCGTCTGCCGCTGACCGCTGTATCGCATTTCGAAAAGGAGCCAATTATTGCGATTCACGGCGACCTCAGCATCCCAGAGAAGTTCGTTCACCTCGTGCTGCAACGATTGAAAATACCACGTGCTCTCCCAGCGGTCGCCATCCCGAAGGCTGAGCCCGGGAACGAACTCAATGAGAGTCACCCTCTCCGTTTCCACTCTCGTGAAAAGTTCGAGCCCCAACCACGGAGCCGGATCGGCTGCGAAGGCAAACATAGTGTTGTCGGGCAGACTCTCCGCCCCCGCCCGGCTCTCTATAAAATCCTGATAGATCGCAAAGGTTCCCAAATCGCGAAGAAGAGAGGGATTCTCAAAATCACCGGCCAAAAACCGGTTTTCCCAGCCAATTCGCAATACTTGCTCCGCCCCGTTATCGGACCGATACACCAGATTGGAAAATCCAAGAGGATCCACTCCACTCGTGTAGACATCGGGATAAATATTGGGAATGTCCGGCTCTCCCATTCCAGATTGCGGCATCCAACGGTAGCCCATCATCGGTCGGGTCTGGTGAACCAGGCCATTGATGTTCCAGATTTCACTCTTCACCGGCCACTCCCGGTAAAAATCGGTCCCGAGATCAAAACCAAGCTCGAAGAGCGTCGAGCTGCCATCATCCCCCGATTTCTGAACATTCTGATAAACCCGCTCCCGGACTCCCCCGACCGGAGTTATCGTGAGCCAACTTGCGGTCGGTAGCGTGTAACTCAAGCGGTAGGCAGCCTCCCCTCGGCTCGCCGAAGCTTGATCCGCTCCAGTATAATCCTCCCGTTCCAATTGGGAGAAATTGACCCAACCTTCATGAACGATTGGGGTATCTCCCAGAAACGCAGGATTCAAATCCAAGGTGACCGACGGCGTCGCCTCAAGCGATTCGCTCATGTCGAGCGTCCGGAATCGACCCAAAGCCGAGAAACTAAATGGTCCCAGTGGCACCAACACTTCCGAAAAGGATTCGGGAGCAAAGTAACGGTTTTCAAGACCGGGTCGAAAATCCCGCAAGACCTCAGTGTCTGAGCGAAACTCAAACTGGTTGACGAAACTCCAACCCTTCCGCTGATTCGCCATCCCTTGTGCCAAAACGTAACCACGGGAACGCTCGATCGGATTCCCAAAACGATCCACCCCTCGTAAAGAAGAACTGCCTTGGTCGTAGATGTAGCCCCCCAGGACTGATCCATCCGTATAATATTCGCCCGACTCTGACTCCTCGCTCCAATTGAAATTCGGCGAGAGCAACCATCCACGTCGCCCAAAGTACGAAACCGAAGGGCTCAAACGAAGAAAATCGGTCGCTTTGAAGGACAACCCAAATTCACCGTAGGTCCCCAACGTATCGCTAAAGCCGCCTCCGAGATCAAAAGAGATCCCCAAGTCCCAATCACGCATCCAAGCCTTGGGCAAATAGAGAATCGGAACCGGGCCGACTCCGATCGTGACCCCGTAGAGGGTAATATATTGCTCTCCACTTCGATGCCGAATCCGATCCGCATAAACCCTTGGACCCCAATCATTCGGATCCGAAAGAAAAACACCGGCGTGGGTTAAATTCGTTTCATCCTGATCGGCCTCAACCTTTTCAGCATCAACCAGAAAACTGCCACTTCCCGCCCGAATATTCTGCCCCTCCAAGGTCCCCTCACCGCGGGTTTCACCAGCGGCCACATTCAGCGAGGTCGCGTTCATTCGTCCATAGGGAAAGCGCACCGAAACCCCATCCTGAGCAGAGACGGAGCGACTTTCCATCCCCAGGACCGCGGAGTTTGCACTCATGATGAAAGGGATCTCCGTATAAGACTGAGGCCACCAGACCTCGAAAAAATCACCGCTCCGGCGTTTCGGGGTTCGATCAAAATCATTGCCAGTGTTATCCAGCTGAACCCCTCCGTTCGCTCGAATAATTCCGTTCTCCCGGTCCCACGAAATCGTCCCAGCGTTCATCCGATAAGGGCCGTAGTCTGCCTCAACCGGACCGGCCGCCGTAATCGTGTTGGACTCAAAATCGTAATCCAAATTACCGGACGAAAGAATCTCCAGCGGACTTTCCGGCATCGAGACTCCATCCTCCGCCCCCAAAGATCCGGTGCTTCCGAGCAAACTGAAGAAAAATGAGGTCCACAAAGCACGACCTACTCGAGAAGTACGCCGAATCGCTGGGGATTGTGTTGAAGTGCGGATCATTCCGTGTGAACATTGCACCAACCAGACGCGAAAGCTCCAACCCAAAAAGACACAGACTATGGCAGAATATTCTCTTCCCAAATCTCAACGGACCCAAATCATCGAAGCGAGCGAAAGAGAGCCACACTCCAAGCTCGGCATGCATCCCGCGAAGAAAGAAGGAAAAGAGGGCGTAGTCGTCCGGGCGTTTCTTCAGAATGCCGAGAGCTGCCAGGCCGTCACCGTCGAATCGGAAAAAAACGAGGTCCGCTTCGCCCTGAAAAAAGTCGATGAGACCGGATTCTTCGAAGGATTCACCGACAAAATCAAAGCGGTAAAGCCCTACCGGCTCCGTATTGAACAAGCCAACGGAGAGATCCGTCAGTTCTTCGACCCCTACTCTTTCCTGCCCACCCTCGGCGAACAGGACCTTTACCTCTTCAATCAAGGGAACGAGCACTTCATCTACAACAAGCTGGGCGCTCACGAGAAAATTATCGATGGAGTTCCCGGAGTGGCTTTCGCCGTCTGGGCCCCCAGCGCCCAGCGGGTTTCGGTCGTTGGCGACTTTAATCAATGGGACGGTCGCTATCACCCCATGCGTTCGCTGGGAAGTTCCGGAGTCTGGGAACTGTTCATCCCCGGATTGGGCGATGGCACCACCTACAAATTCGAAGTTCATGGAGCTGACGGCAGCCTTCGCTTGAAAACGGACCCCTATGGCACCCGTTTCGAAGCCCCACCGCACAACGCCTCCATCGTCTGCCGCGTAAACCAATACAAATGGAGCGATCAAGAGTGGATGCAGGGACGCTCCACCAAGGACTGGAAAAAGGAACCAATCTCCATCTACGAAGTTCATCCGGGATCATGGAAGCGAGTCGCCGACGATGGAAATCGCCCGCTGACCTATCGCGAAATGGCGGTCGAACTCGCAGACTACGTCGCCGAAAATGGATTCACCCACATTGAGTTCCTACCTCTCGCCGAACATCCGTTTTCCGGATCGTGGGGCTATCAGGTTACTGGATTCTTTGCCCCCACCTACCGCTTTGGCACTCCCGAGGATTTCCAATTTCTAGTCGATACCCTCCACCAGAGAGGCATCGGAATCATTATCGACTGGGTCCCCGGACACTTCCCGAAGGATAGCTTCGCATTGGCCGAATTCGACGGCAGTCACCTCTACGAACATGCCGACCCCCGTCAGGGAGAGCACATGGACTGGGGCACTCTGATCTTCAACTATGGGCGTCACGAAGTCCGCGCATTTCTCATCGCCTCCGCCCTCTCCTGGTTCGACCGCTTCCACATCGATGGCCTCCGAGTCGATGCCGTCGCCTCGATGCTCTACCTGGATTATTCGCGAGAAGAAGGCCAATGGATCCCCAATCAATACGGGGGACGGGAGAATATCGAAGCGATCGAGTTCCTCCGCAACGTCAATGATCTCGTTCACAACTACTACCCCGGTGCGGTGACAATCGCAGAGGAGTCCACCTCTTTCGGCGGAGTATCGCAACCGACCAGCGAGCACGGACTCGGATTCGATTTCAAATGGAACATGGGGTGGATGCACGACACCCTGAGCTATTTCTCGAAAGATCCCATCCATCGGAAGTGGCACCAGAACGAGCTCACCTTCGGAATGCTCTACAACTTTTCTGAACACTTCGTCCTCACCTTTTCCCACGACGAAGTAGTTCACGGGAAGAACTCCATGCTCATGAAAATGGGCATGTGGCACATCCCGGAAAAAGCAGCCAAC
Organism: Puniceicoccus vermicola; assembly: GCF_014230055.1. Classification (NCBI taxonomy): domain Bacteria; kingdom Pseudomonadati; phylum Verrucomicrobiota; class Opitutia; order Puniceicoccales; family Puniceicoccaceae; genus Puniceicoccus; species Puniceicoccus vermicola. The sequence continues at coordinate 26,186 of NZ_JACHVA010000141.1, forward strand.
CTTCGCGCCCTCTACGCCCTCATGTGGGCATGGCCCGGAAAGAAAACCCTCTTCATGGGCTGCGAATTCGGCCAATCCTCCGAATGGCGCTACGACGGCGCCTTGGACTGGCATCTCCTCGAATACATCGACCACTACGGGATCAAAGACTTGGTTAAGGACCTCAATTTCCTCTACCAAAACCAGCCAATCCTGCCCGAAACCGACCACCGCGCCGAATCCTTCCAGTGGATCAATTGTGATGACACCGAAAACAGCGTCCTCACCTTCGTCCGCCTAGCAGACAGCAAACAAGGAAGCTTCCTAATCGTCGGAAACTTTACTCCAGTAGACCACCAAGCCTACCGCGTAGGAGTCCCGTATCCAGGCTTCTGGAAAGAGTGCATCAACACCAACGCCGCAGAATACGGTGGAACCGGGGCTGGCAACAACGGAGGAATAAACTCCGACCCCACCCTGTGGGACGGCAGACCCCACAGCGTAGAAATCGCCCTCCCCCCGCTCTCCGTAAGCATTTTTCAGCTTCAATAAACCGGAGCCGAGATATCCTCTACATTTTAGGGCCAAAATCCTTTTGCCAGTGTTAATTATTTTACCTGGTTAAATCTGTTTGACGTTTCTGGTTTAAATTGGGAATCTAACCCATGCGCAGAAAAAGATTAAAAATCCAAAAAAAAACCTCATACTACCACCTCATGAGCCGTACCGTTAATGGAGAGGACATGTTTGGAAATCGGGAGAGGGAGATTTTGAGGAAAATGATCTGGCAGGTTTCTGAGTTTTCTGGGGTCAGGATCATCACTTATGCGGTCATGAAGAACCACTTTCACCTACTGGTCGAGGTTCCCTCCGATGTGCGGGTTTCGGATGATGAGATTGTTCGCCGCTACCGTCGGCTCTACCCCGCTCCAACTCCTTGGCAGCCCATGCGAGCAGAGATTTTGGAGGAACATCTTCATCAAAACACCCTGGAAGGGATCGCTCTGCGAAAGGCCCTTACAGGGAGGATGCATGACATTTCCTGGCTGATGAAAACTCTCAAACAGCGTTTTTCCCTCTGGTTTAATAAGTCCCGGGATCGTTTTGGTCCGGTGTGGTCAGAGCGATTTAAGAGTGTTCTCGTTGAAGGCGATCGGTGGGCACTGAAAACTGTAGCTGCCTATATCGATCTCAACGCCGTACGGGCGGGTCTCGTTGAGGATCCGAAAGACTATCGATTTTGCGGCTATGGGGAAGCGGTTGGAGGCGGGAGATTGGCTCGCTCCGGGCTTTCTCTGGTCGATAAGGATCTGGCTGGTTATCGCCAAACCCTCTATGGGGCCGGATCTGGTGAAAAATCGGAAAAGCATTCAATCACCCGAGAAGAAGCCGTCCGCGTGCTGACCAAAGAAAAGGGGAAATTGCCTCTCTCCGTCGTTCTGCGATGCCGCGTTCGCTACTTTACCGATGGGAAAATCCTCGGCTCTCCCGAGTTTGTTGAGGCGAGGAGCCAATCCGATCCTGAGGGGAACAAGGTCTTGCCTCGAAGACCCTACCCAATGAAGGGAGCCGACTGGGGAAATCTCTCTGTCGGAAATGGCTTAAGAAAAAAGCTATTCAGCTAAGATGAAAGCAAGCGCCCTCTCCTCATTCCTCACAAGGACAGGCAAGGAAATCATGGAGCTTGTAGCGATTGAGCGTGCGGCGGGCCCAGTCCAACGTCTCGTTGACCGCCCTTTCTTTCACAGCGACCCGATCTCCCGGAAGAACTAGCCTCTTCGACCAAACTCCGGAGGGAGAAAAGTGGGCGGCGTAAACCGTTCCTACCGGATTCTCGGCGGTTCCTCCATCCGGTCCGGCAAATCCGGTGACAGCCAATGCATAGTCCGAACCCAAGCGCTCGGCAGCCCCGGTTGCCATGGCTACTGCTGTCTCGGCACTCACCGCTCCGTGCTGCTGGAGAATCGGTTCTGGAACATCCAACATTTGCACCTTCGTCGCATTGGTGTAGGCGACCACTCCACCGGCAAATACTTTGGAAGCTCCCGGGATATCGGTGAAGGAGCTCGCGAGAAGCCCGCCAGTACAAGATTCGGCGACTGAAAGCGATCTCTCCCAACAGCGAAGCTGCAGGATCAATATCTTCGCCAACGAATCATCCCCGAATCCGAAAAAGTTCTCTCCGAGCATCAAACGGCATTCTTCGCCCACCTGATTGACAGCCGCCGTACCCGTATCTGGGCCGGAGGGCGATAGACGGACATCCACGATCCCCGCATGCGCACAAAATGCGAACTGCACATGAGGACGGCTCTCCATGATCGACGCTAAACGAGTCTCCACCGCCGACTCCCCTAGACCCGCGGTCCTCAACTGGAGCCATGAGGAGCAGTCACACAAGCAACCTTTGGACTCCAGCTCTGGAAGAACTTTTTCTTCCAACATCGGTCGCAGCTCCGACCGCGGTCCTGGCAAGAGGTAGACAAAACTCTCCTCTCGGTGAATCTTGAGCCCCGGCGCGGTACCCCAGCGGTTTTCAATGATCTCCGCCTCGGGTGGGCGCAGGCATTGCCGCAGGTTGTTTTCGGACATGCTCCGACCTAGAGACTGAAATTTTTCGCGGATGACTTTCTCCACCGAAGAATCATGGACCAGCTTGGATCCTAGAACCTTGGCCATTGCTTCCTTGGTCAAGTCATCTGCTGTCGGCCCCAGCCCCCCGGTTACGAAAACGATATCAGCGAGCTTCATCGACGCAGCGATCGACTCCGCAATCTCGTCAACGTCGTCCCTGACCACATGAGCATGAACCAAATCCCCGCCTCGTCTCGAGACGAGTTGCCCGATGTATCCTAGGTGAGAATTTTCGCGGATCCCGAGCAAAAGCTCATCGCCCACGTTGACTACTGCTACTGAAAATTTATGGCTCATGGAATTAATTGCAGCGGGTTTCCCCGTCGTTTGACAAAATAGGAAGCTACAGAGATCCTGAAAAATTGCGAACTCGAGAGACAGGTAAAATCAAGGAAATTCTTCGTCAATTGCCTCACACACCAGGTGTATACCTGATGAAGGACCGCCTTGGCGAGGTGATCTATGTAGGAAAGGCGAAAGACCTGAAGAAACGCGTGTCTTCCTATTTCCAGCCAGGACGCTTCCGTCAAATCGACCAACCGAAGATCCGGACCATGGTCACTCTGGTTCACGATCTGGAAACCATCGAGGTGCGCTCGGAGGCGGAGGCCATTCTTCTCGAAGGTCGGCTGATCAAGGAATATCGCCCTCGTTACAATACCGATTTCACTGACGATAAGCGCTTCCTCCTCATCCGCGTCGACGTTTTCAACGATGTTCCCAAATTCCGGCTCTCCCGGAACCGAACACAAGATGGCTCCATCTACTTCGGCCCCTTTGCCCACGCCGGCCCCCTCCGTCGAACCCTCTCGCAGATGCGCCAAAAATTTGGCATCATCCTCGCGGACGCCTCTCCCAAAAACCTCCCCGATGGACGGATCCGACTATATGACGACGCACGCTCCGAAATCTACGGTCACCCCAACGAGCTCACTGTTGAGGAATACCAAGAGAGAGTCCAAGAGGCCTGCACCTTCCTCGACGGGAAAAGCCGCGAGTGGCTCAAAGACCTGGAAACGGAAATGCGGGAAAAAGCCGCCGAACATCGTTTTGAGGAAGCTGCGGCTCTCCGCGACACCCTCCTGGCCCTTCGCAAAACCATTCAACAAACCCGGAAATTCACTCGATCCCTTCCTGAACACAACCTTTCCAAAGACGGGGCCGCACGCCTCACCGAAGCCCTCAATCTGGACGAGCCCCCTACGTCCATAGAGTGTTTTGACATCAGCCACATCTCTGGGAGTTTCACTGTAGCCTCCATGGTTCGGTTTGTTGATGGTCGCCCCGAAAAGAAGAACTACCGGCGTTTCAAGATTCGCTCTTTCGACGGGAACGATGACTTCCGCTCCATGGAAGAGGTCGTAGGTCGCCGCTACCGACGGATGGCCGAGCAAGGCCAGAAATTTCCAGATCTCGTCGTCATCGATGGAGGTAAAGGCCAGGTAACGGCAGCACTCCGGGCCTTCCTCATCCTCGACCTCGAACCCCCTCCTCTCATCGGCTTGGCGAAAAGGGAAGAGACCATCATATTCGCCAGCGAGCGGGCACCCCTACGCCTCCCCCTCCACGATCCCGGCATCCGGCTGCTCCAGCGAATCCGCGACGAAGCGCACCGCTTCGCGAATGGCTTCAATGCCGAGCTCCGATCGAAAAAAATCCGCGAATCCGTTCTCGATGACATTCCCGGCCTCGGACCGAAGCGAAGAGAAACGCTCATCCAAGCCTTCGGATCAATCCATCAAATCCGCAGCGCCACCCTCGAAGAGCTCTCAAATGTCAGCGGAATCGGCCCCAACTTCGCCCGTCAGATCTACGATCATCTTCAGCGCGCCCAAGGCGGGCCGGCGGGGAACTCCCCCACTCCTTAAACCTTCCTCCCTCCGGATGCTAACTCATTCCACATAGCGAAGTCCGGTCAACTTATTTTTAACCTGGTTAATTTTATCAGGTCAAGTATCGGCGTCGATGAGAACATTCGCCCTCGTCGATTTCTCGGCAAAAAGAGCGAAAAATGATTCCACTCTCGAGGCACCCCCGTAGACTTTGGCCAATGGAAGTAAAAAGATCTGCAGTCATCATGGCGGGAGGTCGGGGGGAACGATTCTGGCCTCAGAGTCGCCTTACCCGCCCCAAGCACCTCCTTCCCATTGTCGGCGAATCGCCGATGCTCCGCCAAACTGTGGACCGCCTCAAAGGATTGGTCGAACCTGAGCGAGTATGGGTGATCACCAATCAAGAGCAGGTCGAAGCGGTTCGGGAGATCTGCCCGGAAATCCCCACCGAGCAAATTGTCGCCGAGCCCGTGGGACGCGACACAGCTCCAGCCGTAGCTCTTGCCGCCCTTTTGGTTGAGAAGAGTGTCGGCGACCACGCTTTTGCCATGCTCCCCGCCGACCATGTGATTCAAAATACCGAGGCTTTCCGCAAGGACCTGCTTGCGGCCTTCGAGGCTGCGGAAAAAGACGCTGTAATCGCAACGGTGGGGATTGATCCAACCTTTCCGGCCACCGGGTACGGTTACATTCAGGCGGATTCCGCAGAAGCGTCCAACGTCTTTCCGGTCCGAAGGTTTGTCGAGAAGCCCGACCTCGAAACCGCTCAATCCTACCTCGACGAAGGTAATTATTTTTGGAATGGCGGAATCTTCGTCTGGCGTCCGGGAACCATCCTCGGTGCGATTGAAACACACTGCTCCGAATTGCATGCTTCCTTTTCCGCGATCCGCTCGGCTCTCTCTTCGGGAGAAGCTCTCACCGAAATTCTTCCGCGGGAATATCCTCAACTGGAAAAAATCTCTATCGACTACGCCGTCATGGAGAAGGCGGACAATGTGGTCATGGTCCAGTCGACTTTTGACTGGGACGACGTGGGCTCCTGGCCCGCGATCGAGCGCCATTTCCCCAAAGATGAGAACGGCAACATTCTCAAGGGGACCACGGTATCGGAGGATAGTAGCGACAACCTGATCATCTCCGAAGGCGATCACCTCGTCGGAATTGTCGGCGTCGACGATCTCATGGTGATCCACACCGGCGATGCCACTTTGATCTGCCCGAAAGACCGCGCCCAGGATGTGAAGAAACTGGTGAAAAAGATCGAGGCGCTGAAAGACGGGAAGAATTATCTTTGATGAACCAAGCCGAATCCTGGCTAGCCATTGACTACGGGACCAAGCGAATCGGCCTCGCCCACGCCGATGAAGTTCGCGTTCCCGTCCCCCTCAATGCCGCGATCGACGGAGACGAAAACTCGCGCCTCGACTATATTGAGAAAGTAATCGGAGAAAAACGGGTTAAAGCGATCATCCTCGGCTACCCGGCTCGTCCGGATGGCACCGCCGGGGAAATGGCGAAAGTCGTCGAAGGCTTCCGAGATCGCCTGACCGAACGCTGTCCCCTCCCGGTCCATCTCGTCGACGAGCGGCTCTCTTCCCAAGATGCTGGACAGCACTGGAACCTGAAAAAGGCCCGTCGCAAACGCAAGACCGGCCAGCTGGACTCCGCGGCCGCGACCCTCATCCTGCGCGAGTATTTGGACAGCCTCGGACCGCTTCCTTCTGAACTCCTGCTTGATCCCGACCCCGACAACTGCGACCATGATTTCCATGCCTGAAACCTCCGAAGCCTCGACCATTGGTCGCCAGATAATGGAACTGGAGGCACAAGCGATCCACGCAGGTGCCGAACGACTGGGCGACGAGTTCAATCAAGCGGTCGAGATCATCCTCCGCACGGCCGGCAAGGTTGTGATCATTGGAATCGGAAAATCGGGCCAGATCGGGCAGAAAATCGCCGCGACCTTTCGCAGCACCGGGACTCCGGCTGTCTTTCTCCACGCAGCCGAAGCGGTTCACGGCGACCTCGGCCTCTTCGCTTCCGGTGATCCAGTTCTGGCAATTTCCAAGTCGGGCGCCACAGAAGAAATTCTACGTCTTGAGCAGGCGATCAAGAAAACCGGATCCCCGATCATTGGCATCCTCGGCAATCGCAATTCACCAATGGCCAGTTGGGTCGATGTCGTTCTCGACGCCTCGGTGGAAAAGGAGGCCGACCCCTTGGGAGTCGCCCCCACCTCGAGCGCCATCCTCGCTCTCTCAATCGGTGACGCCCTCGCCGGAGCTCTCGTCAAAGCCCGCGGGTTCACCCGCAACGATTTTCTCAGTCTCCACCCTTCCGGCCAGCTCGGTAAGGCCCTCAATCTCAACGTCGAGTCGGTCCTTCATCACCCCGACCAAGTTGCCATCGTCGGCCCCGACGCCACCGTGAAGTCGGTGCTCTTTGCCATGACCCGCAAACCACTCGGAGCCGCCTGCGTAGTGGACCTGAATGGTTGCCTCCTCGGGATATTCACCGACGGGGACCTCCGCCGGGGGCTTGAAGCGGACGAAAACCTCCTCACGCACGAAGTCGGGGAATGCATGACCGCCAATCCCGTCTGCGCCGCTCCCACGATGGATCTCCAGACCGCCGCCGAGCTCATGGAAGCCCGATCCTCTCAAATCTCTGTTCTACCCGTAGTCGAGCCAAGCGACCGAAAGCTCCTCGGGCTCATCCGTCTTCACGACATTTATCAACCTTCGGTCTCCTGACCATGTCCATTCCCCTCTTCGATCTCACCCGCCAAAATGATGCGCTCATGGATGAGCTGCTCGCTACCGCCGAACGCGTTCTCCGCTCCGGCCGCTACATTATGGGCGACGAAATTGACGGCCTCGAGGCTGAAGCAGCTCAAGCTCTCGGCAGCGTGAACTCCCTCGCCGTCAGCTCGGGCACAGACGCGATCCTCCTCGCTCTCATGGCTGCTGGCATCGGACCTGGCGACGAAGTCATCCTCCCCGATTTCACGTTTTTCGCCACAGGCGGATGCGTCGCCCGCACCGGAGCCCGCCCCGTATTCGTAGACGTCTGCCCTTACAGCTATAATCTCCTTCCCGAAGCGGTCGAAGCGGCGATTACGGAAAAGACCCGGGCGATCATTCCCGTGCACCTCTTCGGACAGTCAGCAGACATGTCCCGCTTGATGCCCATCGCCCAGAAACATGGGCTCCGGGTAATCGAAGACTGCGCCCAATCCATCGGCGCCAAGCACCATGGCGACTATGTCGGCTCCATCGGCGACTACGGGGCGATCAGCTTTTTCCCCACCAAAAATCTCGGTGGATTCGGTGATGGCGGCCTCGTCCTCGCATCTGATCCCATCGACTTCGGGCGGGCCAAGATCATGCGGGTTCACGGGATGGAGCCTAAATACTATCACCCCGAGACCGGTGGAAACTTCCGCATGGACGCGATTCAAGCCGCTCTCCTCCGGATCAAGCTTCCCCACCTCTCCTCCTACAATGCAGGTCGCCAAGCCAATGCAGAGTATTACCTGAAAACCTTTGGCGAAAATCCACAGGTCTTCAGCCCAACGGAAGACACCGCCACCGCTACCCAACCTGAGGCCCGCCTCATCCTTCCCCTCACCTATTCTCACAACGAGGTTACTTGGAACCAGTTCACGGTCCGCATCCCCGGCGAAGGAGCTCGGGAATCTTTCCGCAATCACCTTCAGGAGCACGAGATCGGCACGGAGATTTACTATCCCCTCCCACTGAGCCAGCAAAAGTGCTTCGAACGGTATTCGCCCGACGCCTGCCCGACCGCCGCAATGGTCGCAGACGAATGCGTGAGCCTCCCGATCTTCCCGGAACTCACCTCCGACGAACGCGAGAAAGTTGCCGAGGCAGTCCTCTCCTGGCTAAACCAGTAGCCAACACTTTCGGATTATTTTCGCACCGCTCACAGAAATCCACCGTCGAGCGGCTCTCCCCATTCTGAGATCTGTCTGCAGAGCACCCATTTCCCCGAGATTACCGGGAATTTCGGAGAAATTTCGGTGACATTCGAAAAAGGAAACAGGTTTTCCAGTTGAAATTAGAATTGGCTCCTAGTGTGCTATAGAGCACATGGCGCATTGAGCCAGAACCCTCTGAAATCGAAAATCTCCACCTCCGAATTCCCGGGACCTACCTACTATTATGAGAACTGAAATCCGAGACTTTTGCTCAACACTCTCCCAAACCCTAAAACCTTTTCAGGAGTCGGTCGATAAGGCCCTCCCGGAAATCCATCGTGCCGCTGAGCCCTTCGACCTCGGCGACCTCCTCAACGGTCTCAAAGCCGACCGCGAGGAAATGAAGAAGATCATTGAGCAAATCGAAAATGAGGAAGCCTACCTCCTGATCTTCGGACCGCTCAAAAGCGGAAAGTCGACGCTAATGAACGCCATCAGCGGCTCCTACGTGAGTGAGGTCTCAAGCCTCCCGGCCTACCCGTGCCTCGTCTACGTCCGCCACACCGAAACTCCCCAATACTCCCTTCGCCGTTACGATGGGACCACCACTTCCTTTCCGGACAATTCCACCCTGCAGCAGGTCGTTCGCGACGCCCATACCGATCTCGCCCGCGCCATCAAGGAAACGGAAGACCGCGGCGAAACCTTTGATCCGGAGGCTCATTTCAAACAGGCGATCCGTCGCGTCGACATCGGCCTGACCGCAACGGAACTCGACCAAGGAGCAGCCGTCCTGGTCGACACTCCTGGGCTCTTCGCCAAGATGAAGTTCGGATACGACCGCATGACCCGCGACTTCCGAGATCGCGCGGCCTGCGCGATCTTTGTCGTGAAAGCCGACAACCTCTACCTCGAACCGGTATTCGACGAGTTCAACGATCTCCTCTCGAACTTCAGCCGGATCTTCCTGGTGGTGAACACCGACCACTCCAAGAAGGATCTCGAGCCAGACGGACGCTTGCGCCCCAGCCTCGAAAGCACCGATCCGGACCGCGTCATCGAGACTTTCCGCTCACTGGCGGTCAACACCACCATTCGCCATGCCTTCGAGGAAGGCCGCCTTCAGGTTTATCCGATCGACCTCCTCCATTCCGCCCAGAAGGTCTTGAGCAAAGATTCCCTCTCCTCCGAAGAAATCGACGGAGGTCCCGGACACGAGCGCTTCCAGGCATTGAACGATGACCTCGAGGAATATCTCAACGGAAGCGGCTACGTTCGCGAATTTAAAACCGACACCTTCCGTCGTGTCGACCGGATGCAAGGAGGATTGGAAAACCATCTTGGTCCCCGGGCCGTCGACCAATTCCAAATCCTGAAGCAGAACGTCGAGAACCGCGTCCAAGCCGCAAACGATCAAGTCGCGGCGGTCGATATTCTTCGCGAGATCGATTGGAACGAGTCCTTCGCCGAAGCAATGCAGGAGCACGAGCAAGTCCTCAAATCGGATTCCGAACGCTACCTCAAACGCCTGACCACCCGCGTCTCCGACGTGATCGACGGATGGTTCGAATCCGACGAGAGCCTACTCCAACTCGAGAAAGATCGCCTCGAACCTCTTCTGGAACGCGAGGCTTCGACGATGATGGATGAGAGCCGTCAACGCATGCGCAGCCTTCTCTCCGAACCGAACGCAGGGGCAAAATTTTCTCCGGACGAAGTAAGCGCGCTGATGTCGCTGAAGATCGATCTGAACCGGCGTCTTCTCAGTGAAATGGAGGCCGCAGAGTCTCCGGGAGGGACACCACCCGCTTCGGTGAAGATCCCGCCGGAAGAAATTCCCGTCAATCGCGCATTTCTCGACTATCTCCTCCTCCGCACCAGAAAGCGCGTCCGCAAGGCTCTCTTCGGCAATCTCGAAACTCCGTCCAAACCGTTGGCACCCGAACAGAAAGAGAAGCGCCTCGGAGACGATAGCCGCCAATTCCTGTCCGACTATCTCAAGGAGCAGATGATCTCAAACCTAGTGGACCACCCGCGTCAGGCCGGTTTGGAATACCTGAAGTCCTTCGTGGGCCGTTTCCAAGCGATGTTGGAGGAACTTCTCGACGACCATCGCGAAAAGGCGCTCGAAGAACTCGAGGCCGCCCGCCGGGCGCAGCGTCAGCACGAAATCATCGAAAAGAACTGCACCCGTCTCCGAAACGACTTCGAGTCCCTCCGGAAAAAGCTCGATTCCATTCGCAACGAGTTCGCTCCTGCCCCGCTTGAAATCGAGGCAGACGAAGAGGAGGGTTCTTCCGAGGAAAAGGAAGAAGCTGTTTCGGAAGACGAATCCGACAACGAAACGGAAGAGAAGGAATCCTGAAACAATTACGACAGGCGAAGAGGCATCCAGCCTCTCGCCGACAAAAAAGGGGACAGAATCTGTCCCCTTTTTTTGTTAGCAGCTTTTCCGGCTGCACGCGAAAGATCGCTTAGAACGAGAACTCGTATTTCGCGAGACGGTTGCGAATCTCGTCGATTACCCGTTTCTCATTTTCCTCACCATGCGCTTCAAAAGTCACGGAGAAGCGGACATACGCCCCGACGTCATCCCAAGGCACGGTGCTGACCAACTCATTGCGGATCAGCCACTGGCTAAAGTCTTCACCCGTCGCAAACTCGATGGCATCCCCACCCGACTCGGGCTTCGCAGACTTCGGTGCCTTCACATAGAGGAAGAAACTACCCGATGGCTTCTTCGCATCGAAACCGGAGAAGCGGAGCGCTTCGACCAGTTTGCCCATACGACGAGAATACTTCGCAGAAATCTCCTGAGTAATCCAAGGACGGGACAAGGCAGCCTCACCAGCTTTCTGAATCGCCAGGAACTGTCCCGAGTCGGAATTATCTTTGACATGGCCGTAAGCCGAAACGATCAGAGGATTTCCGACGACGAAACCGATGCGCCAACCGGTCATATTGAAACCCTTTGAGAGCGAATGCAGCTCGATGGCCACATCCTTCCCTCCCGGGACCTGCAAAATCGATAGCGGCTCGCCTTCAAAAATGAGAGCCGCATAGGCTGCATCCTGAATGACGATGATCTCGTTCTTTTTCGCAAACTCGACTACCTCTTCAAAAAATTCCTTCGTCGCGGAAGCACCGGTCGGGTTGTTCGGATAGTTGAGGACCATCATCTTGGCCTTCTTGAGAACATCCGCAGGGACGGCCTTCAGGTCTGGCAAAAATCCATTCTCCTCCTTGAGCTCCATGTTGTAGACCTCGCCGCCGTAGTATTTGGCGTGAGTCCCCAAAACGGGATAACCGGGAGTCGTCATCAAAACCACGTCGCCGGGATTGATGAAGCAGGCGGGCAACATCGAGAGAGCGGTCTTTGAGCCGATCGAGTGCAGGATCTCGTTTTCCGTATCGAGACCGGTCACTCCGAAAACTTTTTCCATATAATGAGCGGCGACCTTTTTAAAGGACTCCGATCCATTGTCGGCATACCCCCGATTCTCGCTCAATGCGGCCTCGTGTTGCAGAGTCTGGACCACCTCCGGGTAGGCCATTTGGTCGGGCTCACCCACTCCCATATCAATGAGAGCCTTCTTGGGGTGCTCCTTCACCGCAGCACGCTTCGCCCGTTTAATCTTCTCGAACTTATAGATGGCAGTATCCTTGCCAAAGCTCTGACCCCCGATCCGATCGGAAAATTGCGACTGAATGAAAGATTCTTCCATGGTTTCAATTTTTTTAGCAAGAATCCAAACGAAGCAAGGAGGAATGAGAATATCCCCCAGTCCAAATCAATTTCTTTCCTCAAACCTTGAGGATTTCATTCCCGTCAATCTGTAAAGTAATTTTAGCCTGACTACTTTTACACTACCCAAACTCCTCACGAGAGTCGGACTCTCCTGACGGCAACATCCCCTCTTATAGGATCATAAATTAATCGTCATTTCGCCGGATACGGGCCTGCGCGCACGGTTTTGTTTGAAAAACTTACGAAATTCCCCTTTCTCTCAACAGCTTATGCAGGTCATCCGGTCCATTAACGAAATGCAATCGACTTCGATTTCCAATCGAAGCAAAGGCCAATTGATCGGTCTCGTTCCCACGATGGGAGCTCTTCACGAAGGCCATGCCAGCCTGATTGACACGGCAAAAGAAAAATCCGACATCACCATCGTTTCGATTTTTGTCAACCCGACCCAATTTGCGCCCAGTGAAGATTTCCAGCAGTATCCTCGCGAGTTGGAGCACGATCTGGCCCTCTGCGAAAAACATGGTGTCGACATCGTCTTCGCTCCCTCGGAGGAGGACATCTATCCGAAAAGCTACTCCACTTTCGTCGAAGAAAATGTAGTCAGCAAAGGTCTCTGCGGCATCTCCCGGCCAAATCATTTCCGCGGGGTCACCACGATCTGCGCCAAGCTTTTCAACATCGTCCGCCCGGATGTCGCTGTTTTCGGCCAAAAAGATGCCCAGCAGTGCGCCGTCATCCGGAAAATGATCGACGATCTCCAGATGCCGATCGAGTTGGCCATCTCACCGACGATCCGCGAAGAGGACGGTCTCGCCAAGAGCTCCCGCAATCAGTACCTCACGCCCGAGCAACGCAAGGATGCCGGATTGATTTTCAAAGCCCTGAGTGAAGGAAAGTCCCTCGCGGACAACGGAGTTCAAAGCGTGGATCGGATCATTGCCGAAGTCACCCACACCTTGGGAACGAGCCGACGACTCCGCATCATTTATGCCTCCATCGTCGATAAGATGATGATGCAGCCCGTCAAAGAGGTAAAGTCCGGGGAGTGTCTGATCGCTGTCGCCTGTTGGCTCGACCAAGTCCGACTCATCGACAATATTGAACTGTGATCTTCCCCTAGATCTCTACCCCTTCTCTACCTATTCTCTCTCCTAACATTGAAGACTTTCGAATTTGATGCCGTTGTCGTTGGCAGCGGAATAGCCGGTTTGAGTTTTGCACTCGGGCTCGCCTCACGAGGCCGCTCCGTCTGCATCGTCACCAAAAAAAATCGGGCGGAATCGAACACCAACTACGCTCAAGGCGGGATCGCCTGCGTAACCTCGAGCACCGACGATTTCCAGATGCACGTCGAAGACACCCTCGAGGCGGGGGATGGTCTCTGCAACCGTGAGGTCGTCAACCAGATCGTCCAAGAGGGTCCGGCACGCATCAAGGAGATGATCGAGATCGGGGTGGATTTCTCTCAACTTGAGGACGGACGGGTTTCTCTCGGCAAAGAAGGAGGGCACTCCAAGCGCCGTATTCTCCACGTAAAAGACGTCACTGGACGCGCCATCGAGCAAGCGCTGCTTCACGCGATCAACGAGCACCCCAACATCGAGGTGCGCGAGCACTGCATGGCGATCGACCTGATCACCACTCGGAAGCTCAAAAAGTTCGGATTCAACACGACCGATGAGGACAATCGGGTTGCCGGCATCTATTGCTTCAATGAAGCCGACCATTCTGTCTTCGCCCTCCGGACACCAGCCGTTCTCCTCGCCACAGGAGGGATCGGCCAAGTATACCAATTTACCACCAATCCGGACATCGCCACTGGTGACGGAGTCGCAATGGCCTACCGCGCCGGAGCCGAAATCCGCAATCTCGAGTTCGTCCAGTTTCACCCGACCGCCTTCTTCGCGCGCGACGGAAAACGCTTTCTCATCAGCGAAGCGGTCCGCGGCGAAGGCGCCATCCTCCGCAACAGTGACGGCGAACCCTTCATGGAGCGCTATCACCCACGCAAGGATCTCGCTCCACGCGATGTAGTCGCCCGTGCCATCGACTCCGAGATGAAACGTTCGGGGGCTGAGCACGTCTTCCTCGACATCACCTCCAAATCGAAGGAGGAGCTCGAAGAGCGCTTCCCCACCATTTACGCCCATTGCCGGGAGAACGGGATCCAGATTGAGAAAGAGCTGATCCCCGTAGTCCCCGCCGCCCACTACTTGTGCGGAGGAGTCGCTACCTCCCTCACGGCGGAAACATCGCTCAAGGGACTTTACGCTTGTGGCGAGGTAGCCTGCACTGGCCTCCACGGAGCCAATCGGCTCGCCAGCAACTCTCTCCTCGAGGCGCTCGTTCTCGCCCACAGGGGGGTCGAGTCCGTTGATCAGTTTTTATCCGATCATCCCGAGGAAATCCGTAACCTGCCGCCTTGGGTCGACGGGAACGTCAGCAACTCGGACGAGCGTGTCATTCTCTTCCACAACTGGAGCGAGCTCAAACGCACCCTGTGGGACTACGTCGGCATCGTCCGCACCACGAAACGACTCGAGCGCGCACGGGCCCGCATCCAGCTCCTTTCCCGCGAGATCAACGACTACTACTGGAACTTCCGGGTTGAACCGATGCTCCTCGAACTCCGCAACATGGTTCAGGTGGCCGACCTCATGGTCCAGTGCGCGCTCCAACGCAAAGAGAGCCGCGGACTCCACTACATTCTCGACTACCCTTCTCTTTCCCCGGAAGCCCTCGATACCAAGATCATTCGCTGATCGATCGGGTTACCAGTCAAGCCTCCACGATCGATCCCAGCAAACCTGGTTTGCGTGTCCTCAGAAAGTGCTCGCGCCGGATTTCTCCATGATCCAGTAGAGAATTTTCCGGAACGGAGACGAATCGCGATACTCACTGAACTTCGCACTGGTCACGAGATCTGAAGGAACCCCTTCCCGTCCACGTTGGAATCGATTCGTCCAAACAAAGTCGAAATAATCTCCCGCACTGATGAAGACCGGGCTCGTGGACGGGCCGGTAATGCTCACCGAGGTTTCCAGATTCAGATTGTCGAGATTCCTGCGAGTCCAGTTGGCCGATCCGAGAACCAGCGTATCCTGAACCTTCCCATATTGAAATAGAGCCATCTTGGAGTGGAACTGCTCGCCCTCCGTAAGATACCACCGGACTTCCACTCCTTGATTCACAAGCCACTCCGCCACCTGGCGGTTTGGGATCCCATTTTTCTCGCGGCCGAAAGCATCCTTATTGGGATCCATTAGCAAGCGCACCTTCGCCCCCCGCTGGACCGCCCGAGCCAGGGCCGCCCGAAGATCCATATCCGAAAAGTAGAAGAGAGCCAGGTCGGCCTGATCGGCCCGCTCCAGCCGATCAATTCGATCCAAAAGTTCCCGCTTGATCGCCTTTTCGGTCAAGATCACCGCCGAGAGACTGGTTTCATTCCCCGAGACTGGGCCGTATTCACGTTCTAAATATTTCTGGATCTTCTGAGGAAACTCATTTCCGGTCGTCATTCGATAAACCGCTTGCTCGGTTCGCAAGAGGTCGGCCGCAAGCGCCCCTTCAAAGGCGATCGCCACGTTTCCATGAAGTGCGCTGGCACTGTGGGGATTGCCCGAGGTCACAAAACCTTTCAAATTCCCTTCTCGGTCAGCGGTCACCAGCGTCTTGCGATGATTCGCCTTAAAATTCAGTAACTCCAACATCGCCGGCAAACCGATTTCCCCTTCACCAATCGGGTTGGAA
Source organism: Puniceicoccus vermicola (assembly GCF_014230055.1). Classification (NCBI taxonomy): domain Bacteria; kingdom Pseudomonadati; phylum Verrucomicrobiota; class Opitutia; order Puniceicoccales; family Puniceicoccaceae; genus Puniceicoccus; species Puniceicoccus vermicola. The sequence goes on from NZ_JACHVA010000141.1 coordinate 42,075, forward strand.
ATCAAATCGCCCTTCGGATCTCCCCACCATTGAAAAAGGGTTCGCCAGAAAGGAGAAAAGACCCGGTTGCTGTCCCTCAGTTGACGAATATCAGTCAACACTACCTCGATGCCGTTGCGCCCCAAAGTTTCAAAAAGAGGCTGCTCGACCGCCCCGTAAAGAGTATTCAGGGGATCCGAAATGAGGATGATCGGCATCTCCGGATTCTTCGTTCGAGCCTCGACCAATGCGTCGATCAACCCCTCCGAAAGAGACTCCACGTCCGCGCCTTCGGGAACCCCACCCGCGAACTCGTTGATCAGAAAGAAATCGGCAACAACAAATCCCTCGGCCTCACGGATCTGACGAAACAATTCCTCAAAAATCTCCTGCCGCATCCACCGTTCTCCGCCCTCCGTGCGAGCCGTCACATCGGAGTAGAATTGGATTTCCTCGGGCCCGAGGATTCGGTCGGTCCCCCGATAATCAAGACCATCCGGAAGAGGCTTCGCGATGTGATAAAATCCGAGAAGGCCCACGGTCAGGATAAAGATGAGAAAGAGAAGGAGCAAAAACCGCATCCCCCAAACCTTGAACGAGAAGGCTATTCGACTCCAGCCACAAACAGCATCAAGTAAATTGCCACAAGGATAAGGAGCGATCCCCCCAGGCGGGCCGCCAGAATCCATCGGGGCAGCTCGCCCTCTCGATTGCCAAACCAGAGCCCGATCGTCGAAACAAGAACCACCGCCCAGAGGCCACGACTAGAGTAGAGCGTATTGGTGACCGTGGGATCTTCGTAGGTCAATGCCACCCCGAGAAGCAACGCTTGCAACCCAAGAATCCCGGCTCCCCAGAGGACCCATGGCCAAGCTTTCCGCGAAACGGAACGAAGCGGAGCGTTGAAAAATGGAATAAGCCCCAAGGAGAAAATGCTCACCGAAACAAAGAGCACCATGACAAACGCCGGCCTTCCAAAATCGATGGACCATGCCGACACTAGATTGTCGCAGGTCGCGAAAAACATAGATGATAGGAGCGCCCAGCCGATCGCTGGCAAAACTCCTTTCCCCGCGGCAGCGGCATTACGTCCAATCCCGAGTAGAGCCACCGCGAAGCCTGCCAGAACCACAGCCATCCATCCGGCAAACGACAAATCGTGCCCGAAGAACAAGCTCGCGAGAATCGCGACAAAGATCACTTTTGTCCCCATCGTCGGGGTGACCACCGATACATCACCGACTCGAATCGCCACAAAGGTGAAGGTCTGCCCGAGAAAAAAGAATACCGCCGCGATCAATGGGAGATGGATACGGTCCCAATGGACTGGCTCGGTTTGAAACGGCAGCAGACCGAGAATCAGAATGCCCATCGCAAGATTTGAGAGGAACAGAGTCCGAATAAATCCGACACCCTCTTCAAATCCGCGCTTTAGGAACAGCGATGAAAGAGCGTACAGGAATGCCGACAAAAGCGGCAATAACAGAAGCGGATGCATCACTCTACCCTCTGAGATGGGAACCGAGAGCCCATCCGGAGAGAGCCGCTGCCTCAACCCTGGCTCCGCCAAAAGCATCCCCTGCGAGCCCGAGCGAAAATGACTCGTCCCAGAAGAAATCAGACTTCCAGAACGACAGAGGCACATTGAAACGCCAGCGATGGACGGCACCCGAAACGATTTTCGCACTCAAGTAGGGCTCCGCAGCCTGCTGCAAGAGAGGCAATCGCTCCTCATTCGGGACGTCCCAATACCTTCTGGCAAAATCCGGAGTGCTGTGCACGGTTACCGCCGACACATCTGGAGAAATGCCCTTGCGCGAATTGTCCCCAATCCAGACAAGACAGCCCTCCTGCAGCTTCATCGCTCCCGGCTCAGGGATCCCACTGGGCCCATCGAGAATCAACAAGCCCGAGAGACAGGGATCGTAGTCGATTCCACAGAGACCGTCCCAATCCTCCTGTGACAACGAAATCCCGGAACCCCGGAGAAGGTCGACCGATTGAGGAACTGGCGCCGTCAAAATCAGAATATCCGATTCGTAAATCTCGCCCGACTCGGAGTGAGCCCTCCACCCTTCCGTAGACCATTCTGTCCCAGTAAGGCGAACCGATCGATCCACATCGAGATCGGCAGCCAATGCTTTCGGGATATCCGTCATCCCCGAAACTCCACAATATCGAGGATGTTCCTCTGGAGAAGAATCCCAGGGTGCCCGTCGAAACCATTCCTGTATCGTACCGGACGCCTTCCATTTTTTGATCCAGCTCCCAAACTCCTCGGATCGCACGGTCACAAACTGGGCGCCGTGATCGAGTCGTGCGCCCTCCATCCGTCGGGTAGCCATCCGGCCGCCAAAGCCTCGCCCTTTCTCAACGATCTTCACCTTCGCACCGGATTGCTGCAATCGGGTCGCCACCATCAAGCCGGAGATTCCTGCCCCGACGACGAGAACGTTCTTTCCTTCTAAGCTCACCGGGTAGGTCTACTCCTACCCGAGGATCTCCGCAAGCGCTGGTCCCAATTTGGGGTGCCGGAATTCAAAAGAGTCCGCCTGAAGAACCGCCGGAGCCGCATCCACCCCTTCGTACAAAGTCGAGATCCCCATCTCACCGAAAGCCATCCGCACCATCACCTTCGGGACGGGCAAAACGGCGGGGCGGTCCAGCGCATCGGCCAGAGTTTTCACAAACTCCTCGTTGGTCACCGCGTCGGGAGCGACTAGATTCACCGCGCCTGAATAGGAGGACTGAAAAATCAGGTGGAGACAGATCCGTGTATAATCTTCGAGGGAAATCCAAGGGAACGGTTGCTCTCCTGAGCCGATACGCCCACCCACTCCGGACTTGAAGATCGGAAGCAGCTTCGCCAACGCTCCGCCCTCCGGGGAGAGGACGACTGCTGTCCGCAACCTGCATACGCGCGGGATGAATTCCTCGGCCTTTCGCGCCTCTCCCTCCCAGTGATGGCAGACCCGCGAAAGAAAGTCCGTGCCCTCCCCGGCGGACTCATCCAATTGGGCACCCATCGGTGTTGGTGGGTAGAAGTTGATTCCAGAAGCCGAGAGAAAAACCTTTGGAGGAGTGGGTAAATCCCGGAGGGCCCGAACCAGAAGACGAGTCGAGCGAACCCGGCTTGAATAGATGCGCTCCCGGACTTCACCGGTCCAACGCTGGGCAATCGGCTCACCGGCCAGATGAATGACCGCATCCGTTCCGGTGAGAGCATCTTCGTCGATTTTACCCTCATCCGGCTGCCAAAGAATCGTTCCTTCGTCACCGGAACGACTGATCACCCGGACCTCGTGCCCCGCTTTCTCCAGCGATTTCCGGACTGCGGATCCGATCATTCCCGTTCCGCCGGTGATTGCGATTTTCCAACTCTGATTCTCCTCTTCGGTCATATCCTTACATCTATCAAAAACCAATATTTCGCAATCGAAGCCTCAGGTTCGTCGACGATCCTCAATCCACTGGAGTGGATCCCCAAAGATTCTCAGCGCCTCGGCGTGAGCGTTCACACGCTTTTCCAAAGGAAACTCGCTAGGAGTCTCAAGCGTGTAGCTCATCGTCGTATGGTGTTGGAGCAAGTAGATCTGCTCAGGCCAAAGATCCCGGAGCTCGGGATTGCTAGGAGGGTGAATCAACCCGGGAGAGGTCGTAGGCCAACCATCAATTTCGCCACTCGCGTCGAGCCCGACCGTTCTCTCGATACTGAAAAGCAAGCCCTGACAAGGATTGGCATAGGCGCGGGGATTGTGCTCGTAAAGATAACCTCCTTGGGCTTCCCAATCTTCGTGCAGTCCGAGCGCAGCCTGAAACTTCCAACCCGAGCCGGCGAGGCAACGGCAATGCGCGACAGACTCAGCCGCTTGGAAAGCCTTGTAATCCCGATTGAGGTCGACACCGTCGGCCGTCTCACGAGTCCCGCGGACCAGGCCTGTAGGATTGAGGACGGGAAAGATCACCCACCCAAATTCGTCAGAGAACGCCCCGGACTCCAAAGCTTGAGCAATCGCCAATGGACCCGCCGGCTCGTCCCCATGCACCCCAGAGGACACGTAGAGAGATTTCTCAGCGTTCAAATTCCGCGTCAGGACTGGGAGAGAAAATCCCGAAACTTCTGCGAACATTTCCACCGAAAACCCCGCCGAAACGCCAAGATCGCGAATCCTTTCAAGATACTCCGGGACCGAAAACAAATCTCCCGGAGGCGATTGCTCCCGTCCCTTCTCCCGATTCAAGCTCACAAAGCCGCCGCACGAAGTGCCTGATCCAGATCCTCGATCAAATCCTCCGTCGCCTCAATTCCTGGGGAAAGACGAACCAACTCCGGCTTCAACCCCGCCGAATATTTCTCCTCTTCCTCCATCGACGAATGACTCATCGAAAAGGGGAGTTCGATCAAGGACTCAACTCCCCCAAGACTAACGGCCAATTGGAAAATCCGTACCGCTTTCACAAAGCGAATCGGATCCACCTTCTCGGTTTCCAGCTCAAAAGAAAGCATCCCTCCCGGCCCAGACTGCTGTCGCTCCACGACCTCCTTTTGAGGGAAATCGGGCAAACCGGGGAAATTGACAGAACGAATCTCTTCCCGCTCCGAAAGGAACTCCGCAATTTTGATCGCATTCTCCTGGTGAGCCTTCATCCGAGCCCCAAGGGTCTTCACCCCCCGCAGGACCAGCCAAGTATCGAAAGGCCCCTGTCCCAAACCCACAGACGCGATAATGTACTCGATCTCATCTGCGTAGGTCTCATCCCGACAAATCACAGCCCCCCCCATCACATCGCTATGACCGTTCAGGTATTTCGTCGTAGAATGAATAATGATATCCGCCCCCAATTCAAAGGGACGCTGGAAAACCGGTGTCAGAAAAGTGTTGTCCACCACCGAGATCAACCCCCGCTCGCGGGCAAAAGCCGTCATGACCGCGATGTCCACAACCCGCATCATCGGATTTGTCGGCGTCTCGATCCAAATCATCTTCGTCTCAGGACGAACGGCCGCCCGAACCGCTTCCTCATTTTCCATTTCAACCAGAGAAAACTGAATCTCAAATCGGCGCAAAACCCGTAGGAATAATCGAAGCGTCCCCGCATAAGCATCCCGCCCACAAACCACGTGGTCCCCAGATTTTAGAAGAAACAATACAGCCTGAATCGCAGCCATCCCACTCACGCAAGCCCAAGCCCGATGCCCACCTTCCAGACTCGCCAAATTCTGCTGCAAAGCCTCGCGGGTAGGATGATCCACCCGACCATAATTAAAATGGGGAGGCTCCCCGGGAGTCGGGAAGGAAAAGGTCGAAGACGGATAGATCGGCGTAGTAATGGAGCCGTGGGTGTCATCGTTATAAACCCCCGCGTGCACCGCCCGCGTGTCCAAATGCTGTTTTCGGTCACTCATTAACCCCTCTTCTAGGCGCTAGAACCCCCTCCTGACCAGCGGAATAACCAAGATCTTCATCCAACTGAGTATTTTTGTCTGACTAAAATTACTTGACATCCAATCCATCTTCCGAGAGGATCTGTTTAAATGAAGCCGATACGCCTAAAATCGGAAAAACAAACTTCCTACTACCACTTGATGAGTCGTACGGTAAATGGGGAGGCCTTGTTTGGGTCGAGAGAAAGGGAAATCCTTCGAAAGATGATTTGGCAAGTGGCTGAATTTTCGGGGATCCGGGTGATTACTTATGCGGTGATGAAAAATCATTTTCATCTCTTGGTGGAGGCGCCCCCTAAATCTACTGAAATTTCGGATAAGGAGTTGGTTCGGCGGTTTCGCGTGCTCTACCCTGAGCCGACTCCCTGGCAGCCGATGCGGGCAGAGGTATTGGAGTGGCATTTACAGAATCAGACTCCAGAAAGTGAGGCTTTGCGGCTTTCGCTCACCCATCGGATGCACGATATCTCCCTGCTTATGAAGACGTTAAAACAGCGATTCACCCGATGGTTCAATCAATCGCGGGATCGTTTTGGCCCTCTTTGGTCGGAGCGTTTTAAGAGTGTATTGGTCGAGGGAAATCACTGGGCCTTGCGCACGGTTGCGGCCTATATCGACCTTAACGCAGTTCGATCGGGATTGGTCGAGGATCCGAAGGATTATCGTTTCTGTGGATATGCGGAGGCTCTGGGAGGGAGCAAACTGGCACGTAGAGGGTTGGCGCTTGTCGATCCGGATTTGGCGGGATATCGACAGACCCTCTATGGAGCCGGGGCGGGACCCAAAGATGGGAAGATCTCGTTCAACCGCGAGGAAGCTCTGCGAGTCTTGAATGAAACGCGTGGGGAACTGCCGCTCGCAACCATATTACGATGCAGAATTCGTTATTTCAGCGATGGCGTTGTTCTGGGATCCAAGGAATTCGTCGAGGCTCAGATTCGTGCCCGAGGGAAGGAGAGAAAGCATCCCGCCGTTCCGAAAGCCATGAGAGGCGCTCAGTGGCGAGGTCTTTCGGTTGCGCAAGGACTTCACAAAAATCTTTTCCAGTAGAATCTCCACGAACCGATTGGGGCTCTGGACAATCGACGATCGAAAGGCTACGTTTTGGCCTTCTTCGCATGCTCCGCCTTGTCTCATTCCTCTCTAGTATACTGATTCTATTGGTCGGCGGGGGCTGTGCCTCGAATCCACGCCCGCTCGCCCAAGAGGCTGCCGAGAAACGGATTCCGGGATTGGCCGAAGAATCTGATTCGAGTGAAATCATCACCGACTACTCCGAAATGTGGGTAGTGGACTTCGGGGATCCTCGACTCGAAAGACTCATCGCGACCACCTTGGAGGAAAATCCTGACGCCGAAGCCGCCGCGGCTCAACTGCGCGCGGCGGTCGCCACGAGCCGAATCGTCGGTGCCGATCGGCTACCCCAAATTTCCGCGCAAGCCACCGGAGCCCGAGCTCGAACAGTCAATCAGGTGACCTACCCCGGGATTGGCGAGAGCGTCGTTTCCCAAACCTCCAGTCGCTACGAGTTGGGGCTCAACCTATCGTGGGAAGTCGATCTCTGGGGACGAATCGCCGACGCCCGCCAAGCTGCGATTTTTGATCAAGAGGCTTCGGCGGCCCAATATGCAGCGACCCGCCTCGCGCTCTCCACCTCTGTCGCTCGCGCCTGGTTCCAAGCGACGGCCCTCACCCTCCAGCAAAAGATTGCCAGAAAGCAGCTAGAGGTCTCTGAAAAGAGCCTACGCGCTACCGAGGCCCGGGTGAATCGCGGCCTTCTCGGAAGCCTTGAGCTCAGCTTGGCGCGATCCCAAGTCGAAAGCTCCCGCGCCACCCTACAGTCCCGGATACGGGAAAAGCGCAATGCCTACCGACTCGTCCAAGCCCTGTCAGGAGCCTTCCCCGACGGAGAATTTACTCCATCGGAAGATTTACCCATTCTCCAGACCCCGCCCCCCTCATCGCTTCCCGCAGAAATCCTTGCCCGCCGCCCCGACCTGATCGCCGCAAGTCTACAAATCTCGGCCGCGGACTCTCGCGTGAGCGAGGCCGAAAAGAGTCTGATCCCCAGCATTTCTCTTTCCGGCAGCTACGGCACGGCCAGCAACGAGCTCTCCGACTTGCTCGACAGCAATTTCACCGTGTGGAATCTTGCGGGAAATCTCCTCCAGCCCATCTTTCAGGGCGGACGTCTCCGGGCCGAAGTCGAACGCCGCGAAGCTGTTCTTGCCGCCGCAATCGCCGACTTCGAGTCCACCCTCTTGACCGCTTTCCGCGAGGTCGAAGACACCCTCGACAGTGACGCCTATCTCCGCACCGCCGCCGGACAAGCGCAACAAGCGGCAGTCCTCGCGCAGGAAGCCGCGTCTGTCGGATTCGACCGTTACGAACGGGGCCTCATCGAGCTCCTCGACGTCCTCGAACTCCAGAACCGCGCCTTCGAAGCCTACAACATTGCCGTCGACCTCCGACTCGCCGCCCTTCTCAACCGCATCGATCTCTACGCAGCCCTCGGTGGAGGGTTCGAACCCGCCGTGGAACCCATTCCAACTCTTTCTCAAAAATGAAGAAAGCCCTTCTCACTTTCCTCGTTCTCTTCGCCGCCACCGGTGTGGCGGCACTCATGATTTGGTCAAAGCCAAAGCCCGCTTCGCGTCCATCCGAGGTCATTGCGACCCCGATCGAAATTCTGGTGGTGAAAGGCTCCGAGACGACACTCACCGTCAACGCTCAGGGGACGGTTTCGCCGCAACTGAAGGCCACCCTCGCGGCCGAAGTAGGCGGCCTCATCACGAGCGTCTCCGAACGGTTTGACACCGGAAAATTCGTAGAGAAAGGAGAAGTCCTCCTAACCCTTGATCCCACTGATTACGAAGCGGCTGTCTCAGAATCGAAAGCGAACCTGCGATCAGCGCAGACCACTCTGGTCCAGGCCCAAGCCGACGCGGATCAGGCGATTCGCGACTTGGAGGAGGTTGGCGTCACCGATCCATCTCCGCTGGCCCGCCGGGAGCCCCAACTCGAACAGGCTCGGCTCCGGGTGGATTCAGCCGAGGCCGCCCTCGCGCTTGCCGAGAAAAACCTCGCCCGGACAAAAATTCGAGCTCCCTTCAACGGACAGCTCGTGGAAACACTGGTCAATGTCGGAGACGTTCTTTCCAACCGGGGAACCCCCGTCGCCACCTTATACGGAACGGAATTCGCCGAAGTTCACCTCCCCCTCGCACGCGCCGACATTCTTCACCTCTCTCTCCCCGATGGACCCGAGGAAATTGCCGACGACCCCGAAACCAAACCGCGAGTCACCCTGAGCCTCGGAGAAGGATCCGGATCAACAACAGTCTCCGGATGGATCGATCGACTGGCCGGAACGACCGATCCAGTCACCCGTCTTCGCGATGCAATCGCGCTTTTCGAAGACCCCCTCGACCTTCAAGGATCGGGCGAGAAGTCCGTCCCCTTCGGCTCGTTTGTCTCGGCTGAAATCGAAGGGATCACCCTCGACCCCGCCTACCGTCTTCCGATTGCGGCCCTCGTCGGCCAGGACCGCGTCCGCATCGTATATGAGAACGACCAACTCCGCGAGCAAACCGTGACCGTCGTGCAAATCACCTCCGACGATTTCATCGCGACCGAGGGCCTCACGGACGGAGACCGCGTGAGCTTGACCCCTCTGAACATCTACGCACCGGGAATGCTCGTCCGGCCAGTCAATTCGAATTCTGAAGAAACCGAGTCTTCTCAGCCCGCGGAAACCGATCCCTCCTCCGATTCATGATCGCCTGGTTTGCTAAAAACGGAGTCGCCGCCAACCTACTGGCGATCATCTTCTGTGTCGGCGGGATTTTCGTTGCCCTTAGCATAAAGCTCGAGCTCTTCCCTCAATTCACCCTCGACACCGTCGTGATATCTGTCCCCTATCCCGGCGCAGCTCCGGAGGACGTCGAGGAAGGGATCTGTCTCCGCATCGAAGAGGAAATCCAAGACCTTCAAGGAATTGATAAAGTCACATCGACTGCAGCAGAGGGCATGGGAGTAGTGGTCGCTGAGGTGCAACGGGGCTACTCGACCGAACGCCTCCTCGACCGCATCAAAACCCGAGTTGACGCTATCGACAACTTCCCCGAGGAGGCTGAGGAGCCGGTCATTGAGCAACCTGATATCGAGCGAGACACCATCACCATTGCCATTTACGGGGACCTGAGCGAGAAGAGCCTCAAAGCTCTCGGTGAACGCGTGCGCGACGAGATCACTCTCCTTCCCGGAGTCTCCTCCGCTGAGGTCACTGGCGTCCGGGATTTCGAAATTTCGATCGAATTGAGTGAGGCCCGACTCCGCGAATTTGGACTCACCTTCGCGGACGTCTCCGCGATCCTCCGAAGTTCCTCTCTCGATCTTCCCGGCGGCTCCATCCGCGCGGAACAAGGCCAGATCCTCCTCCGCTCCAACACCCTGGCCAAAGACGATAAGGCCATCGGCGACATCATCCTCCTCTCGCAACCTGACGGGGGAATCGTCCGGGTCCGCGACGTTGCGACGCTCGTGGATGGGTTCACGATCGACCCCTTGCTGACCCGGTTCAATGGGAAGCGCGCCGCCATGGTCCGCGTCTTCGAAGTCGGAGACCAGAACCCGCTCAACATCAGCCGTCAGATTCGCGACTATGTCGCTGCCGAAAAACTACAACTCCCCGAAGGCGTGGAAATTGACGTCTGGCGTGATTTCTCCATTTATCTCCGGGATCGCCTCAATCTCCTGATCAACAACGGTGTCATCGGGTTCCTCCTGGTTCTGGCCGTCCTCGCGCTCTTTCTCCGTCCCCTCCTCGCTCTCTTTGTCAGCATCGGAATTCCCATCTCGTTCCTGGCAACCATCCTCATCATGCCCTCGCTCGGGTTGACGATCAACCTAGTGACCCTCTTTGGCTTCATTCTGGTCCTGGGGATTGTCGTGGATGATGCCATCGTCGTCGGCGAAAGCGTCTTCTCGGATTTCCAAAAGAATGGTCCTGGCGTCGACAGCGCAATTCGGGGGACCCACCGCGTGTCGATCCCCGTCACCTTTGCGGTTCTGACGACCGTTGTCGCCTTCTGCCCGATCTTTCTTGTCCCCGGAACCATGGGCAAACTCTTCTACGGAATCCCGGCGGTGGTGATTCCGACCCTGCTTTTTTCGCTCGTGCAGAGCAAACTGGTCCTCCCCTATCACCTGAGTCTCTGCCGCGTCGGTCAGCGCGAGCGCAAAGAAATCGGCCGCCTCCGCAAAGTTCAGCTCCTCATTGCCGACAGCCTGGAGAGGTTCATCGACAATGTCTATCGCCCTCTCCTAAAAGTCGCCCTTTCCTGGCGGTATCTAACCACCGCGATATTCATAGCCACCCTCCTCTTTACCGTCGGACTTCTCGGCAGCGGATGGGTTCGCTCCATCTTTCTCGCCCCCGTTCCCTCCGACTACATCGTCGCGCTGATGAACATGCCGGACGGGGCACCCTACACGATGACGGAAGCCAACGTCGCCCGTCTGAATAAAGCCCTCGAGGAGGTTCGCGAGGAATTGAAAGAGGAAGGACTCCGCGACCCGATTCGTCACCTCTCCATCACCCGGGGCGGAGCCCAATTCCAGGGCGGAGGTCCCGGGGGCAGCGGTTCGCGCACGAACAAAATCGGGCAAGGAGAAATTGCCCTCGAGCTCGTCGATCCAGAAATTCGCGACATCTCAGCCCCCGACCTCGCCGACCGCTGGCGCCAGAAAGTTGGCCAGCTTCCGGGGATCCGAGACCTCACCTTCCAAGCCGAAGCCGCCAATCCCGCGGGCTTCGCGATCAACATTCAACTCACCGGAAATCGCTTCGAAGACTTGGAGGCGGTCGGCAACCGAATCAAAGAAGACCTGAACTCCTATGCCGGAGTCTTCGACGTCCGGGATTCTTACGAGAAGGGTAAGGACGAAATAAATTTAAAGATCCTCCCCTCGGCTCGAGCCGCCGGCTTCACCCAAGCCGATCTCGCCCGACAGGTCCGTGGGGCCTTTTACGGGGATGAAGTTCAACGTATCCAGCGAGGCCGTGATGAAATCAAGATCATGGTCCGCCTGCCCGAAGGATCGCGGGATCAACTCTCTTCTCTGCAAAATATGTGGATCCGAAACGCCCAAGGCGATCCAATGCCACTGCGCAACGCAGTAGATTTGGAGATGGGCAAAGGATTTTCCGAAATCACCCGTATCGACCGACGCCGTGCCGTCAACGTCTACGCGGACGCCGATGATGCGATTACCAACGTGAACGACGTAATCAAAGACCTTCAGGAAAAAACCTTTCCCGAGCTCGAAAAGAACTTTCCGACTGTAAACATATCGATCGAAGGGGAAAACCGGGAACAGAAGGAAATCCAACTCAAGATGGCCGAAGGGGGCGCCCTGGCTGCGTTGATCATCTACGCGCTCCTTGCCGTCCCCTTCCGCTCCTACGCGCAGCCCCTGATCGTCATGTCTGTCATTCCATTCGGCATCGTGGGAGCGATCGGAGGACATTGGATTACGGGTCAGGATTTCAGCGTTCTCTCGCTCTTGGGCTTGGTGGCCCTCTCCGGGGTAGTCGTCAACGACAGCCTCGTCTTAGTGGATTTCATCAACCAGCAAGTCCGCGAAGGGCAACCTCTCCTCAAAGCGGTCCGTGAATCCGGCGCTCAACGATTCCGTCCCGTGCTGCTCACTTCCCTGACCACCTTCGTGGGACTCATTCCCATCCTTCTCGAAACGAACCTACAGGCGCAGTTCCTGATTCCCATGGCGACCTCTCTCGCCTTCGGCATCCTCTACGCCACCTTCATCACCCTCTTCCTTGTCCCCTCCGCATATCTGATCCTCGAAGACATCAAGGACCTGTTTCGACGCGAGAATGAGGTGGCAGGATAGGTCGAGGGTAGACCGGTTTGATCGACGAGTGCTTCACGGGCTGTGCGTAGAAATGGCTATCGCCATTCCTCTCCATAGCGAAACGAAATAGATGAGGTCCAGCGACAGATCCAAAGTGGGGAGGATGCTTCAGCACCTCCCGTCACACTTCCGCGCAACCCGAAGAAATGGCTATCGCCATTCCTCTCCAGAACGAAACGAAATAGACGAGGTCCTGTGGCAGATCCAAAGTGGGGAGGATGCTTCAGCGCCTCCCGTCGCACTTCCGCGCAACCCGAAGAAATGGCTATCGCCATTCCTCTCCAGAACGAAGCGAGATAGACGAGGTCCTGCGGCAGATCCAGAGTGGCGATGATGCTTTAGCACCTCCCGACGCATTTCCGCGCAACCTGTAGAAATAGCTATCGCCATTCCTCTCCGAGCAAAAAAGAGACCCCGCTTCGATCAACGAAGCGAGGTCTCGCAAAAATAAAAACTGCCTGAGAATTTTTAGTCGCGGCCGTGGCGGGCGACAGAGATCGCAGCAGTGGCAGCTTCTTCCTTTTCTTGGTCACTTGCACCTTCGGAAAGACCGAAGAAAGCGCCAAGGGGAAGCTTGAGGATATCGGAGAGGAGGAGTAGCTCCGCATCGTTAACACGGCGGATTCCGGCTTCAATCTTGGACAGACCGGCGCGGGAAAGATCCCAGCCCCTAGCTGCACACTCTGAAGCGAGTCCTTGTTGGGTGGAGCCACGCTCCATGCGCATCCTGCGCAGATTTCCTCCGATTAGGTTCTTTTTTTCTGATGGTTCCAATGTTCTTCCTGGTTGAATTCAAATCCCCCTGAGTGGGGGATTCCCCCATAACATCCACAGAATTGCTCCGATGTCCAATTATTTCTAACTAAATACGGAGCTTATTTTGGGTAAATTCCCCATTTAGTTGCAAATCAATAGCTTCCAGAGCCGCTCCGCATGTAGCTATCTGCCTGTAAAGTTAATATAAAAACGAACTTCTTTATCCTAAACAGATTCCAGAGCATTTCAATCGGAATGATCCCAAAATGGAACAAACCTCAAAATCCAGCAACTGTGCCTCTCTCGACTTCAAGGCTTCTAAATTCCAATGGCGTTAAAGTGAGACAAATTCCCAAGGGAAAGGGAGAATGTTATTCCGAAACGCCCCGGCAAAGTCAGAACTCAGAGGCGTCGATTCTTAAGAGTGTCTCTTCGCCTACATTCACCATTTCCCAAAAATCTTTCTCCGAGCTTACTCTCCGCAATCAGAACGGAACGATGTCAACGGATCCCACCCGGCTGGCTGTCATCCAAAAATTCAAAATGTCGGCTCCAGGAGGGTCTGATCCAAAAATCGAGTTCTTCTCATTTTCTATACTCACCGAGCAGATCTTAAAAATTAAACGAATTCCGCAACTCACTATGGGAACATCCCCCACAAAACCTGGAAAAGGACAAATTTTCGCCCACTCATCTTTGTCAAAACTTTATAAATACCACTACTGTCCAGTTAGGAAGTCGTTGAAGTTGAGTTGGTTAGATAATTGAGTTTCGTCAAAATTTGTGAAGGATTCTGTAAATAGCTGATTGATATGAACTTTCTGAAAAGCGTTAACACTCAGAACTTGCAGAATCCGGGTCAAACTGTGGTCGAGGCAGAGAGTCTTTTTGAGACTGGCGACGAGAAGATAGGTGCAGATGGCGATCCAAATTTGGGTTCTGACGGCATTGTCCGAGGTTCCGAAGAAGGACTTGATCCGCAGGTTCTGTTTGATCCATTTGAAGAAAAGTTCGATCTGCCAGCGGCTCTTGTAGACCAAGGCGACGGTCAATGCTGGGATGGAAAAATTGTTGGAAAGGAATACCAAGTCCTTGCCAGTCTCCTCGTCGAAGAAACGAACTCGACGCAAAGCAATGGGATATCGTTCCTTGGACAGGGCTCCGCTCAGACCGATTGTTTGATCGCTGCGCAGACCTGTGATTTTGGCAACTCTGCGGGACTCCCGGACATAGCAGTCGAGGTTGCGTTTGGCACGGATAACGAAGAACGCTCCGGCCTGGCTGAGGCCGAAGAGTCGACCGAAGTCGAGGTATCCACGATCCATTACATAGATCGTTCCGGGAGAGACTGGCATTCGGTCGAGGAAAGACACATCGTGTTCCCGTCCCTTCGTAACGTCGATGAACAGCGGGATAGAGCCTTGAAGTTCGAACTGCGTGTGGATCTTTACCGCCGCTTTCGTGGAACGAAAGTCCGCCCAAGGGAAGAGAGTCAGGCAAAGATCGATGGTGCTCGAATCGACCGCGACGACCATGCCATCGAGACCCATCGGGTTCGTCTCGCCTGCCTAAAGTCTCCGCGTCCTTCGAATGAGGATATGAGCCATGGCTTCGTAGACGCGCCAGTCCCTCCATTGGTTGGCATATGCCAAATTGGTGCGGGTAATGTTGCCGCGAAACCCCATCGCGTAAGCGTTTTGATTCCCGCGCAAACAAGCCTCGATCTCGCGCAACCCCTCCCGGTAAGTCAACTGGGCAAAGACCATGGCAAGGAATTGGTCGCGTGCGGTAAATCCGCGACTGCTCTTGGGCATCGGGTAAAGCTTGATGCATCGGTCGAACTCCTTCCGGTCCAAGCCATCGGTAATCTGAGTAAAAACGAGCCTGCCAGCGTTCATCCGTTATTGAGAACGAATGCGACGGAAGGTCGCCAGCCGATTCAAATGCGTGACAACCTTTATCCTGT
>NZ_JACHVA010000142.1 GCF_014230055.1 Puniceicoccus vermicola
GGGGAGTTGCTCGTATCGTGTAGCGACTCTTCTGTATGATTTTATTCTGCAGAAGAAGTTTTCGACGATTCTTCGAAGCCTACCGATTTCCTTGTCGTAAGAGATCGTCTCTTTTCGATTCGCTTTAGGAGGGATGACGCAGAACCCTCCCGCCGATTCAATATGACTTCTGATGCGGTTGGCATCATAGGCCTTGTCGGCGAGAACGAACTTGGCTTTCAAGTTCTTGGGAAGGGTTTCGATGGCACTGACACTGTCGTGTTCATTGCCGGGAACCAAGACAAGGGAAACGGCTCTTCCGGCAAGATTTACCACAGCAGAGAGTTTTGTATTTCTGCCACCTTTGGTTTTTCCAAGTTTTTGTTGTTCAGAATCTAAGGGACTCCGGGAAGCGTCCTGATGAGCCTTGATATGGGAGCCGTCCAGCATCAAGGCGATTTCGTAGTCAGAGTGCTGTTCCGTAAGATTCTGCAGAATCCATCCCCACATGCCTGAACCACACCAGCGGCGAAAACACCGCCAAACACTGTTCCATTTTCCATAACGTTCAGGCAACTGATTCCAAATCGAGCCCGTGCACAATATCCACCAAATCCCATTGAGCGTAGCGTCAAGGTTTCCAACCGGACGCCCTCGGTGGCTTCCTACCTCAGTGCGATATAGGTTGTTAATTTTTTTAGCTCCTCGCGAACTGCGAGAGGCATTTCGTCCGACCTGTATGTTGTCACGGATGAACAATGACAAAACTACATCTCGTTGCAACATAAATTGTTAGAAAATTCTTCTGTCCGTTGAGAATTTGTCCACGCGGCCTAGAAAGAGATGCAGACAGGTTTAGGAGCCCTTGACTCAAATTTCGGGCTGGCCAGAACTCCTGTTTCTGGATGGATCGAAAGAGAAACGATGCGGTGGTCATTTTGTCCCGCGACGAGAAGCCACTGTCCACTTGGATCAATTGCTGCCCCTCGTGGAATCTCGACGCCGGCAGGCACCTCCTCAACGAGCGTGAGAGTGCCATCTTGTGGATTGATGGAGTATTGCGAGACCGTGTCATTGCCGCGGCTGGTGACGTAGAGCCATTGCCCATTCGGGTGGAGGAGGATCGCGGCGCTGGAGAGACCATTGGCGGAAACGCTGGGATTCATTCGGGTCGGGACCGTCTCCAGGAGTTCGAGGGAACCATTGCTTGGGTCTCGGGAAAATACCGAAGTGCTCAATCCCATCTCATTATTCACGTAGGCATACTGTCCGTCTGCCGAGAGGACGATGTGTCGCGGACCTGACCCCGGAGGAACCAGGGTAAATGGTGCTTTCGCCGCCGCTAGCTCGCCTGTTGTCGGATCGATTTGAAATATCCAGATTTTGTCGCTTCCGAGATCGCAGGCGTAGAGAAACTGTCCGTCAGGGGAGGGGACCACCGAGTGGGCGTGGGGACTCTTCTGTCGTTTCTCATTGGGACCTTCGCCGATGAATTGAATCAAGGAGGCTCGTCCTCCAATGGAACCGTCCGGAAGAATCGGGTAGCTGGCAATGTTGCCGGTGCTGTAGTTGGCGACGAAGAGGACTCGACCCTCAGGATCGGTCGAAATGTGGCAGGAGCCTTTCCCTTCGCTAGGTTGTTGGTTCAGGACGACAAGAGAGCCGTCGGAGTTCCGTCGAAAAGCCTTTACCTCCGCATCCTGGCTTTCGACAACAGCATAAAGGAAATGTCGATCGGGGGATAGGCAAAGATAGCTAGGATTATCGGTCTCCGCGACCAGTTGCATTGGCCCGAGCTCACCCGATTCAGGGGACAGACTCCCCCGATAAATCCCCCTTTCCGATTGCCCTTCGGTATATGTCCCGAGGTAGAATTCGACAGGGGAAGCAGAGAGAAATTCGAAGGTGCTCATCAAGAGGAGGATGCGGGTAAGGAATTGCAGTGAAAAGCTCACAATTGAATTACGGACGAAGATTCGGGGATGATCAACCTCTGGAAAGAGTTCTCCGAAGGAGATAGAGATCAATGAGGTTCGAAAATCGCAGAGAATCTAACCTGATGAGCAAGCGACCGCGGTCCCTCTCCCGCACAGTCCGGAATCGGCGTATTCACGCTGATATTTGTTCATGAGATAGTGAGAATGGGGGAAACGGGTTCGTTCGTTCTCTGGATTCTCCTCCCCATAAGCGTCAATGAGCGCCCGCAAGCGGTAGCCAGCTCAGCTGGCTCTTCTCTCCGGGATTTTTATGAATCTTCGGCGAGGGCGATGGCCTCGTTCGAGGTTTTGAAATTGATCTTGGCGAAGCGGGGGAGGGCGTCAGGGCCGAACTTTTTGACGATGCGCACCGCCTGTTGCTTTACTTGGGCACTGGCGCCCTTGAGAAGGGGTTCTCCGGCTTCTTTGGAAAGGTCGGACATCTGGCGCACGTAGAGGGCTCGGGCGACGATGGACGCTGCAGCAACGACCGGGTCGGATTCGGCCTTGGTCATCATCCGGAGGTCGATCGGGACGTCCTTCAGGTTGCGCTGGACTAGCGGTTGCTTGGAGAATTGGTCGAGCATCCCCCATTCCACTGGTTTTACCGCAAAGGCTTCTTTGAGCACGGTGGAGTGCATCCAGGCCAGAAGGCGGTTCGTGTTTGAGCCAAACTTTTTGTAGAGGGTGTTGTACTTCTCCATGCCCATGTGGAGGGTCTTGACGACAACGCCGTCCGTCTTGCGGATTTCTTTCTCCAACGCGAAGATACGGGCGTCGGAGGCAATACTCTTACTGTCCTGAATTCCGTTCTCCCGCCAGTGACGGACCGCGGTTCCATCGGCGATGACACAAGCCACCACAAGGGGGCCAAACAGGTCTCCCTTCCCGCTCTCATCGAGACCCGCATGAGGTTCGAACCATTCGGGATGGTGAATTTCGTCGTATCCCAGCCGGGGATCGCCGGTGACTTCCGGTTCAAGAATATCGGTGACAAAATCTTCGGTCCCTTTGCCCTGAACGACCACCTTTCCGCTGGTATAGCAGACGACGTTGAAATTCTCGGCCTTGTAGGCGAAATCGGCATAGGCGACTTCGAAATCGAGGTAGGGACCGTTCTCCAGGATACCCCGGAGCTTCTCCCTCTGTTCTTCATCGAGCTTAAGGGTATAAATGGCCTTTTTCTTCGGGCCTTCGTCTTCTTGTTTGCGTTTGCGAGCCATGAGTGGGGAAAAGGCTTTCAGGTTCGGAGAGAAGGAACAAGAATTTCCGTGAGGCCGGGAGCAGGTTTGAGGAGCGTGGCATGGGGACGGTGCGTTCTCCTCCTTTTGAAATAATGAGCGTTCCTAAACTGTCTCTTCTCCCACGCATTCCGGCGTAGCCGGAAACCGCTAATTTTCGCTAATGCTCGCTAATAAGATGGAGCTGAATCTGAAATCTGCAGTTTATTTCGTTCTCAGCATTTCTCTTCCCATAAGCGTCAATGAGCGTTCAGAAACGGTTCCCAGCAAAGCTGGCTCTTCTCTCTTACGCGGTCTGATTTCGCCGGAGACCGATGATGTCCGCTTAAGAGGTAGCTGGAGGGGGAGGGGTGCTTAATGGGTTCGACTCACTCGGGTGAAGCCTATCGGCGATATCGCATCGGATACGAACATCCTTCCGATATGAAAGATCCAATTATCGGAGGATTTATCCAATCGCTCGGGAGTATATTTGAAGATACGGCTCTCCCTGAATGCCAGTATCACTTTTCAGACTCGCCCAGGGTTTCTAGGTCCCGGTCGGTGATTAGTAGAGTTATAGGGTATGCTTCTGTCTGTTTTGTGACGTAGGCTTGGCGCTTTGCGTTCTTCGGATACTCAATGACCAGTACGGGCTTCTGCTCTGTGAAGATCACTTTCAAGTATTCGAGAACCATGCGTGTGTGCTGCTTCGGTTGGAGCTTATTGCCATCTGTAAAAAGGTCTTCGATTCCAATGGCGCTGATAGTATCGACATAGTCCTTATTCGCCAACAGCTGCGAACCATTTTGCGGGATGATGAGCGCGTCGGATTTCTTCGCGCGCGCTCGATCGGCGACGGTTTTTACCCAGTCGACCATGTCCCGACGGTAGCTTTGTTTTGTCTCGGGATTGATTCGGTTATCGAGGTATTCGCCATCACTCTCCTCAAACGATTCAAAGCCATCGATTATGTCGAGATAGACGCCGTCAAAGCCCTGTTCAAATGCGCTGTCGATGGATCCCAGGATAATGCTTTGCCATTGGCTGTCCCAATAATTGACGCGATAATTGCCTTCCCAGTCTGGATTTTCGGTGCCTAGCCATGACGGTGCCGCAGCGGTGAGTTCGCCATTGCGACTCCACTCTTTACGCCAGTATGGGCGGTAGTCTTCCGCCTCACCGATAGAAATGTAGGCGATCATCTTGCGACCCGATTTTCCTGCTCGAATGTGATCGAGATCCTCGCGATTCCACGGCATATCTTCGCTGAAGTCCAAATCGAGGATGATCCAATCGCGTTTGCAGTGAGCGAGTTCCGCTATGGCATCGGCTTTGTCATTGTTGAGGGAGTTGGCTTGCAGGATGTATGCAAACGAACTGGGGGCCTTTGCGCCCAACGCGACTTGCCAGAGCGAAAGCACCGCAAATAAAGCAATAATTGGGTAGGATACTGACATTCTAGATTTTAATCTAAGAACAGATTACATCTTATGCTTTCTCCTCGGCCAATCAAATAGGAGATAGATCTGCTTTTTGAAGCGCGGGATCCTCACAGGCTGGCAGCCTGTGGTAGCGGGCGCCTTAGGGGTAGATGACGTTGTTGATCATGACGCCATCACCGCCGGTATAGGGGGCTGTGCCGGAGTCGTCGAAGGGGACGGGGGTGGCGTCGTTGTAGACGTTGTTGCCTAGGCTGGCACCCCTGAGGGTGAGGCCACCGGATTCCATACGGGCGCGGACAGCGGCACCTCCGGTAGTTCCGATGGTATTGTTGTAGATGGAGACTTCCTTGGGGCCTTGGGTGATCAGATTGATGCCGCGGGCTCCGTTGCGTTGAAGGTTGTTTTCGTAGAGGGCGACGGTCTGATCTTCGGTGCTGTAAAGAGTCATCCGGATGGCATCCTGAGAGGAGTCGTTGATGCGGTTGCCCTGGAGGGTGAAGTCAGCAGTGGTGTTGTCGCTGGTGTCGATCTGGACACCCTGCTGGGCCGAGGGTCCGATGAGGTTCGTAGCGATGATCACTTCTGTGTCGTGGTTCCCGAAGAAAGAGGTGCGAATGCCGCTGGCGTTGCCCGTGGAGGCTATCAGATTCGAACGGGCCTCGAAACGGCTGGACGAGTTATCCCGGCCGGTGAAAAGGATGCCTTCCTGGGTGGTGTTGGTAATGTTATTATTGGAGGCGGTGAGGCTGACGAGGGACCGGTTGGAGGCGTCGGCTTGGATGCCAGTCGTGGTGCTGTCGGTGATGGCGTTGGCTTGGGCCAACACGGCGACGAGGGCGTTGTTGGAGCCCAGGATGTTGATCGCCGCGGAAACAGTCTCGCGGATGGTGTTCCCACTGAGGATGACGCTCGCGTTACTGGCATTCGCCCCTTGCACCTGAATGCCGTAGTCACCGGATTTGGCGACGACGTTGTTGGAGGCGGTCGCATCCATACTGGAGGAACCAGAGGCGCGGATGAGGATTCCGCCGTTGGAAGTGTTGGAGGTGCCGTTGCCGGAGACAGTGGCCTTCATCGTAGAACCTTGGGAGGCGCGGAGAACGATCGCCCGATTGGTTGCGGTGTCGATGGTGTTGTTCGATACGGTGGTATTGACGGTTCCGCTGATTGAGCGGGCGGTGATGGCGTCTCCATCGATTGAGGAAATTTCGTTCCCAGTCACGGTAAAGTCTTGAGTACCCGTTCCCTCAAACCGTCCAACGACGGCGTTGTTTGTGCTGTTGGTCACGGAGTTTCCGCTAAAGGTGGTATCAGTGACGGCTGTTCCCGTCACTTCGAGGTCAAGGGCGGACTGGTTGTCCTCAAGGACGTTGTTGCGGATGGACGAGGTCAGCGACGAGGAATCGGTGGCTGTGAGAGTAAAGACGTTGTTCGGATCGTTCTCGAAAAGAGTGCCGGATACGGCGAGGGTGGCTTCGGCGTTTTCAGTGGTTTCGACATCGACTCCGCCGCCGTCGAAGGTCGAGTTGGAAACGGTGAGGGAGCCGGAGGAATCGTCCTCGGCGTTGAGGAAGATTCCGGCGTTGGCGAGACCAGAGGCTCCTGAGCGGGCTACGGTGATGTCGTAGGTGGCTGAGTCGGTGGCGTCGATGCGGACGCCGTTGCCAGTGAGGTTTTCAAACCCGGAGTCGGCGACGGTGTATCGACTCTCACTATCATCGGCGAGGTCGAAGTGTATCGCGTCGCCTCCGGTGTTGAAGATTCCGTTGGAGGCAAAGGTGCCCGAGGTGGCGGTGGTTCCGGTGTTGACGACTTCAATTCCGGTGCCGCCGATGGTGTCGATGCGGTTGCGGGAGGCGTTGGCGACCTCGACGTTGACGAAAGTGATGCCAGCGAAGCTGGCGGCCGAATGGCCTCCGGTAATCTCATAGCCCTGAACGCTTCCGACGGGGATGGAGGGCGAGGCGGGAGTCCCAGGAAGGGAGCCGAAGAGGAAACCACCCTGGACAATTGGGCCATCCCCGGTGCCGCCAAAGGTTTGTCCGCCCCGGCCGGTGATGGGAATGGAGCTGGAGGTGAAGCGAACGCTGTCCGTGACGGTAATGTCCTCGTTGTAGGGGCCAACGCCTCCTTGAGTCCATACTGTCCAGATTTGGCCGGAGCTGCCGAGGTTGGCGATGGCGAGATTGGCCCCGCCTTGGATGCTGTTTTGAGGATTCTGCCAGGTGCCGTTGCCAGTTGCGGACCCGCGAGCGGCGTTGACGAAGATCAGACGGGATGCGACGGTAATCTGACCAGAGGTTTCGCTCGAGGTGGAGTAGCGGGAGACGGAGATTTGGCGGCGTCCGATGTTTTCCAGAAAGGGTGAGGTGGTGAGGACGGCTTGGTAGTTGCGTGGAATGCGTTCGACGAGCCGGGACTGGAACGAAGCGTAGGGGTTGTACGCTTCGGTTTTGGGACCTTCGGTCGTGTCGTGCAACGGTTTGGAGGTGACGGGGGGGACCGGGCCACCGCCGATGGTCATGCTGGCACGGGCTCCCAGATACCACGTCGAGCCGAGGAGTTCTTCGTCCTGATACCAGGAGGCGTCGAGGAGAAGAAAGGAAAAGGGGCGGGCTTCGATGCGTGCCTTCGGACCGACGATGTCGTCGCCGTAGGGATTATCGAAGGAGTAAAAACCTCCGTAGAACCGGACCGGAAAGAGGGTGTATTTCTCGGGAAGCAGAATCCCGGCCTCCCCATCAAACCCTTGTAGAGCCCGCTCATACTGTTCGAAGAACTGCGTGGTGGTCGTCCGCTGGAAATTGGTGGTGGTGGTGGTGGTGAAGGGTTGGTAGACGCTGTGATTTCTGGCGTAGAGGGAGCCGTAGGACGTCGATGAGGTGGTCGAGGAGGATGTTGAAGAGCTGGTGCGGGAGGTTTCGTCGACCTTGTTCTCCGTGCTCTCCGGTAGATAGCCGTTTATCCGAAGGTCGAGAAAGGGCGACATCCATTCGATCCCGGCGCCGACTTGATTGTAGTCGTAGTTGCTGACGGCGTGAGTGAAATCGTAGAAGACGTTTGCACCGAAGATCCACGGAAAGTCTCCTCCCATGAAGGATCCCTCACCGTGAAGGGTGCGGATGCCGAGACCGAGAGAGGCGGTGGTCATGATGTCCTCAGTCGTCGCGATGCGCGGAACGAAGAAAGCGATGGTGTGGACGTAGTCCGACCTCGACTGCCAGAAGGGGACGAGGGCATCCATATAGATGTCCGACTGGGATCCGGCAAGGGTGGCCCCGACTCCAACGACGGAGGGAGAAGAAATTTTCAGCATCGGCTCAACGCTATCCACCTGATTGCGATAATCCATTGAGCCCGACTGGGACGAGGCGGAGGCGGCAGGAGCGGTCTCGGTCGGAATTGCATTTGGATCGTAACCGGGAATCTCCAAGGTGAGAGGAAATACGAGGGATTCGTCGGTATTTGGCGGGGTGCGCTGGGCGTCGGCGGTTACCGTCTGTGGACGGCTCGCTGGCGGTTCGGTAGCTGCGGAGGTCGCGGCAGTGGTGGCCGCAGCTTTTGGGGGCGCGGTATCGTTTTTCGCTGCCGGAACGCTTTCCGGAGGCGGGGAGTTTGTCTCGACGATCGGTTGGGTTCCTGGGGTGGTCTCGGGGGAGAGGCTTGCGGCAGATTTTGGCTTGGCGGGCGGCAAGTCGACGGGGAAAAGTTCATCGGCTCCGTAGGGGGCGGGAGTCTCTTCTGCGGGCACGGGAGGTGCGATTCCGTTCACGGTGACGGTCGCTCCTTCCTTCGGCTCGGTTGGGAGGGGGTCAAAGGCTCGGTCGGAGACAAAGCGGTATCCCGTCAACGGGGTGATCTTCTCATCTTCGGCAGTCTCTCCTTGGGAAGGAGTGAGCTGGAAAAGAAGAAGAGGAAGGATGGCCAGAGGAATCAGGCCGAGGAGTCGAAATTTGCCGATCGTTTTCACTCGGAGGTTTGAGAATGCTGAGAAGTTTCAGAGGTTGGACGCGGGAAAACTTTTAGGATTTCGCTGACGGTGGACTGTAAGAGAGTTTGATATCCCTTAAGATAAGAGGCTGGAGCCTCTGGATCCCAGATATTTTTTACCAAAACTTTAGAAATTGGGAAAATTTCGGAGGTGTCGGTGGAGGAGAAGATCAGTTCGCAGATGGAAAGACCCGAGCCGTCACTAAGAAGGATGAATCGAGCGAACGTGATTTCAACCCGCTGGTTGGGCGGGTAAGGCTCTTTCTGTGAGAGGGCCAAAGCCATCTCGCGTTGAAGGGCGCGGGAGAGAGACTCGGCCCAGATGAAGTTCGGCAGGGAGGTGAGGGATCCGTTTTCGTCGGCATACCAGACCGTGCTCTCGTTCATGTAGCTGGGGAGCGAGATGCTGAAGACGGGGGCGGCGTATTCGGTGTCCGGCGAGACCTCATGCGGGAGGATCAAGGTCGCCGGTTTGGCTTGGTCGTTGACCGGCTGTAGATTTGCGCAAGAGCAGAGGAAGAGGACTGCTAAGAGGCTAAGAGAGGATCGAATCATGGTGTTTGTCTTCCGAATATGAGAGCGTTGGGATGGCGTCGAATGAACTCCAGGAGAGACTGGAATGCGAGCGTGGTTTCCTGGATGTCGGAGAGAGTCCGCTCCAGATCGGCAACGGGACCGGTGTAGCTGTCGAACATCGTCGAAAAACTGTTGCTGATCTTGTCGAGAGAAACGGCGGTGAGCGCCATCTGGTTGAGCGTCTTGGCGAGAGGTTCGCCGAGAGTGCCCTCGCCCTTATTCAGGTTCGTGATAAACTCGTTGAGAGAATCGGCGGTGCCGCCGAATTGTTGGGCCGTCTTCTGGATTTCTCCGGAATCGACGAAGTTCTTAATCGAGAGAAGGGTGTCGTTAAGATTTTTCGCGGTGCCGCTGGACTTGAAACTTTCCAAGGTGTCGTTGATGGTCACGATCATCTGGTTGAGATTTTGGCTCATCTCAGGAAAGTTGATCTGGCTGACGTCGTTGACGATCTTCACCATCTGGTCGGTGACATCTGCCAGGAGGGAGGGTACCGAGGGAATGTAGTTGAGGTTCCCGTCGAAGACTTTCGGAGACTCGTTTACGGAGTTCGGCGGTCGGTAGTCGAGGTCGATGTAGAGCTGACCAGTGACCATGCTGCTGTTTTCGAGCTTCGCCGTAAGACCGTTGCGTATAGCCGCTTCGTAGTTCTTCTTTTCGGAGATAGCGACCGAGACTCCGAGTTTGTTCTGGAGGCGGCTGATATCGACCTCGTAAATAACCGGGATGCCGGGGGGAGTCGAGGCGTCGTCGAGGCTCAGGCGGATTTCATCGACTTGACCGATTTCCACTCCGCGGAAACGTACCCGGGAACCTTTGTTCAGGCCGCGAACCGATTCGTTGAAGAAGGAGACGAAGTGGGTTTTCTTCTCGAAAAAGTCGGTGAGTCCGAAGAAAAACAGGCTTCCGACGAAGAGAGAGCCCGAGAGGAAGAGGAAAAGCCCGATGCGGAACTTCAATTTACGTTGGTTCATGTGGCGGATTCTCCTCCAGGCTTACGTCGATTGAGGAAGTCGCGGATTTCCTCGTGGCTTGATGTCATTTTCATCTCTTTAGGATTTCCCACTTCCATTTGACGGCGGGTGCGAGCATCGAGAAAAACGGCACGGTGGGCGAGGGTAAAGATGCTCTCCAATTCGTGGGAGACGATCACCGTGGTCGTATTCAGGCTTTGGTTTAGTTCGAGGATTGTTTCGTCGAGCTGGCGGGAAGTTAGCGGATCGAGACCAGCAGAGGGCTCGTCGAAATAAAGGATGCTGGGATCGAGCGCGAGGGCACGGGCGAGGCCAGCCCGTTTAATCATACCCCCGCTGATTTCGTGTGGAAATTTGTGAAGGGCGCTGCCGAGCTCGACAAGGCCGAGCTTGTAGCCGGCGAGCTCGAGGATGTCCTTCTCAGTCAGTTTTGTGTGGATCCGCAGCGGGAGGGCGACGTTCTCGAGCAGGGTCATGGAGCTGAAGAGGGCTCCTCCTTGATAGAGAACACCGGTATTGCGGAGGATCGACTGCTGCATTTCGTGGTCCTCCTCGGTGAACTCACGATCGCCGTAGTAGATGGAGCCGGAGACAGGAGGAATCAATCCGATCAGCGTTTTGAGCAGTGTGCTCTTGCCGGATCCGCTCCCTCCCATGATGAAGAAAATCTCTCCTTTGCGGATGCCGAGATTGATACCCTCCATGATGGCCTTGCCGGAGTACCCGATCGAGAGGTCCTGGGTAAGGATATCGGCGGTGTCTGGTTCGGTTGTGCTCAAATTCCGTAAATGTTGAAGAGGACGGCGAAGATTGCGTCAGCGACGATGATCAGGACGATGGAAGTGACCACGGAGGAGGTGGCGGCGTTCCCCACTGATTCGGCGCTGGATCCGGCGGCCATGCCGCGGAAGCAACCAGTCATGGCGATGATTCCTCCGAAGACGACGCTTTTGCCGATGCCGCTAAAAAAACTGGTGCCGGTGATGGCGCTGGCCGTCTGAGTCAGGAACTGGATCGCGGAAATATCCATGAACCCGACCGAGACGATCATCCCTCCGAAGATCCCGGAGAGGCCCGCCATAAAGGCGAGAACGGGCATCATGATCGAGAGGGTGGCGAGACGGGGAAGGACAATGAAGTCAAAGGCCGAGATGCCCATGGTCTGCAGAGCGTTGAGCTCGTTATTGGCCTTCATACTTCCGATCTGGGCGGCGAAGGCTGAGCCTGTGCGTCCGGCGAGGATGACCCCCGTCATCATGGCTCCCATCTCCCGGAACATGGCGATGGAAACCAGATCGGCGACGAAAATATCCGCCCCGAATTTCGAAAGTTGGATCGCCCCGACGAAGGCGAGAATCAATCCGGTCAGGAAGCTGATGAGAAAAACGATTCCGATCGAGCGCCCGGTGTTCTCCCAGAGGAGGTTCAACAGGTCGGATTTCTGGTAGACTGCTTTCCCCCGGACGAGTCGACCGAAGCTTTGGGCGGTTTCACCGATAAAGTTCAGAAAATCCCGGAATCCGTTGTAGAATTGGATCCCCTTGTCCCCCAGAATGTGGATAAACGAATCTTTCTCAGGCGGTGTATCCGTAGCCTCGCTCTGGCGGGCGGAGTTGGCCCGGTCGAGCAGGGGGGTGATCGAATCGGGGAATCCCGCTAGCTCGGTCTTCGTACCTTGTTCAGCGAGCGCTTCCTGCGTGCGGCAGAGGCAGAGGATCAGAGAACTATCCCAATGAGTGACGGCCGATCCATCGAGTTCGACGGGAGCTCTTGAATCGGTCAATCCTTCGAGTGATGGGATCGCTGGCGATTCGCCATGAATCGTGAAGGGGCCGGAGTAGAGGATGCGAGATAGCCCGTCGACGGTTTCCGTTCGGATCTCAGCCGCAGGGGGCCGTGAGTCTGGGAGATCGCGGCTCATTGGTGACTAGGTGGTGCTGACAATCATTTTCGCAAACACGGTCATCAAGATCAATGCAGCCGGATAGGCCGTGGCATAGCTGATCACCGGGACCGGCGACTCGGTCTTGGAACTGATCACACCGAGGGCGGGGGTCGAGGTCATGGCCCCACAAGCACCGCCTAAGGTTTGAAGGAAATTCAATTTCAGGAATTTACGGCAGACGAAATAGGCGAGGCAGAGCGGAACGATTACGATCAGCATGCCAGCGACCAAAAGTGTCCACCCTTGAGTCATCAGAGTCTCGACGATGTTCATTCCCCCCTTGATTCCCGCTGAAGCGAGAAAGAGCGCGAGCCCGAACTCTTGCAACAACAGCCGGGTCGGTCGGGGGATGTAGCCCGTGATTTTTCCTACCTTTCCGAAGTGTCCCAAGATTAATCCGACCAGGAGAGGACCGCCCGCCAGACCGAGAGTGATGGCGCTGGAGCCGGGCAGTGCGAAAGGAACCATGCCGAAGAGGATACCGAGGGCGAGCCCGATGGAAAGAGAAATGAGATCGGTCTCCCCGAGGCTCTGTGGGCGGTGTCCGACAAAGTCGGAGAAAGTGGCAAGGCTTTCCTGAGGACCGACGACAGTGATCTGATCGCCGTTTTCGATGCGGGTATGGTTGCCAGCGGCGAACTCGTAGTCGAGTCGGCGGACCCGAGTGACGATGACCCCGTGCTCGCGAAGAGGTCCGATCTCTTTGATGGTTCGGCCCACCACATTCTTGGAGGTGACGAGAAGCAGTCGACGCTCGTTCTCGGCGTCGCGAACGAGGGGCTCTTTGCATTCTTCCCCGAGGTAATCGATGGCAATCTTCATCTCGCGGTTCCGCCCAACGAGGTAGAGTTTTTGCCCGATGGAGAAAGTGTCTTCGTAGCGGAGGGGAACGAGCTGAGCCCCTTTTTGCACCCGGGAAACGGTGCAGGATTCGAATTCTTCGAGGCCGCTGTTGGAGATCTTCTTGCCCGCAAGATTGGGATTGGTGACTTCGACAAGGGCGGTGCGCACGATGTCGTCAGCCTCATCCTTCACCTCGTCTTTCATTTGGGAAAGATCAATCTTGAGGATTCGCGGCAGCAGTTGGACGAAAAGGACGACGGCGATGACCCCGAAAGGATAGGCGATCCCGTATCCGACGACCAAGTTCGATTGTCCGGCGGTGGAAAGAGCCTCCGTGGCGGCAGCCAGAGCCGGTGTACTCGTCAGGGCTCCGGCGAAGAGTCCTCCGGCCAGATCAAAGGGAATGTTGAACAGCCATGCTACGGCATAGGTCGTAGCGGTTCCGATGAGGACGACGACGACCGAGAGCTTGAGGAGGGCAATCCCCTCACGCTTGAGGCTCGAGAAAAAGCGGTTCCCGGCGCCCACTCCCACACAGTAGGCGAACAGAAGGAGCCCGATGGTCCCCGTAGCCGCTGGAACGGTGTAGCCAAAGTGACCCGCAACCAAAGCGAGAAAAAGAACCCCGGAGGTCCCGAGATTGATCCCTTTGATACTAATCTTGCCCAAAGCCATTCCCACCCCGAGGAGGAGGAAGAGCAGTAGATAAGGATTTCCGAGAGTTTGTTCGAGGAAGCTAGGTTCAGGCATGGTTTCAATACCTCGCTAGTGACCCGAGCTGAACGATGCAAACGGGAAAGCGGGTCGGCCCGAGAAAGAATGTCATCTCCTTGCGTTATCGGCCCCGGATGTCTTAGATTCTCTCGGTACCCCAATTTATGAATGCCGAAACCATTCTACTCGTCTTCGAAATTTGTTTTCTGATCCTCTTCACCGGGTTTGGTGTCCGATTTGTATTTTACGATGAGGATGGCCCAAATCTGGATGCTTTTTACAAAAAGTATCTCAACGGGAGGGTCCGTAAGAAATATGCCGAGTTCACCCGTACGGTCGGTTTTCTCCTGCTGACCGTTTCAGTCGTCTATCTTGCGCTTTTGATCTGGAATCAATTCTCTCCGGTGGTTCTGTTGTTCACTGGTGACTGATTCTCTGGCTTCTTCCTCTTCGCGTAAAATCATCCATGTCGATATGGATTGTTTTTACGCGGCGGTAGAGATGAGAGACGATCCCGCCCTCCGCAAGGTGGCCTTGGCTGTCGGGGGATCCGGTCGGCGCGGGGTTGTGTGCACCTGTAATTATAAGGCGCGCTCCTTCGGGGTTCGTTCTGCAATGCCGAACTTCATGGCCCTGCAGCGATGTCCCGAGTTGGTCTTTGTCCGGCCGCGATTTGAGCACTATCGGGAAATTTCCCGGGGGATTCGCGAGATCTTTTATTCCTATACGCCCTTGGTGGAGCCGCTTTCTCTCGATGAGGCCTATTTGGACGTATCCGGGCTCGGCCGCCCGGCGACGGAGATCGCGACCGAGATTCGCGAGCGAATCCGTAAGACCTTCCGCCTGCCGGTCTCGGCTGGAGTCGCCCCGAACAAGCTCTTGGCGAAGATCGCCAGTGATTGGCGCAAACCCAATGGCCAGTTCGTCATTCGCCCCTCTGGAGTCGAGAAGTTTATGGAGGATCTCCCGGTCCGTCGATTGTGGGGCGTAGGGCGTCGTGCGGAGGAAAAGTTGGAGCGGATGGGCTGCAGCACCTGCAAAGAATTGCGGGAGCTTTCGATCCAGGCTCTGGAGGAGGCCTTCGGTAAGTTTGGTCTCGAGCTCTACTATCAAGCCCGGGGGCAGGATGAACGCGCGGTCCAGCCGTCACGCATCCGCAAATCCTTGAGTAATGAGAGAACTTACTCGGAAGAGATCAGGACCGAGGAGGAACTGATTGAGCGAGTCGGGGATCTCCATGAGGAGCTTTGCGCGGACCTCGCCAGCCGTCCGGAATTGCGGGATAAAATCGCCGGCCCATTTGTCAAAGTGAAGTTCACCGACTTCTCGCAAACCACCATCAGCCGTACCGGCATTGGCTGGGACCTCCCGGTCTATGTCGAGCTCGGCAAGGAAGCCTTCAGCCGCAAAGAAATCGGAGCCCGCCTCTTGGGGGTAGGCGTCCGCTTCGTCGAGTCGGGAACGGTCGGAGGACAGCTCCTACTCCAACTCTAGGCCCGCGGAAAGAACGGGAAAGCCAAAGTAGCGAGAGCTTCCAGCTCTCGATTTGCGTGGGAAGGGAGAGAGCTGGAAGCTCTCACTACTTCGGCTGGGTTGCCTGGGAGGCCTTTTGCGGTGGTGAAGAGAAGGTAGCGAGAGCATCCTGCTCTCGATTTGCGTGGGAAGGGAGAGAGCTGGAAGCTCTCACTACTCTGGCTGGGTTGCCTGGGTAGGGCTTTTGCGGTGGGGAAGAGAAGGTAGCGAGAGCATCCTGCTCTCGATTTGCGTCGGAAGTGAGAGAGCTGGAAGCTCTCACTACTTTGGCTTGATTGCCCGGTAGGTCTTTTGCGGTGGTGAAGAGAAGGTAGACTATGGTTGGGTCACCGAGGTAGGCCTTTTGCGGTGGTGAAGAGAAGGTAGCGAGAGCATCCTGCTCTCGATTTGCGTCGGAAGGGAGAGAGCTGGAAGCTCTCACTACTCTGGCTGGGTTGCCTGGGTAGGGCTTTTGCGGTGGGGAAGAGAAGGTAGCGAGAGCTTCCAGCTCTCGATTTGCGTCGGAAGTGAGAGAGCTGGAAGCTCTCACTACTTTGGCTTGATTGCCCGGTAGGTCTTTTGCGGTGGTGAAGAGAAGGTAGCGAGAGCTTCCAGCTCTCGATTTGCGTGGGAAGGGAGAGAGAGCTGGAAGCTCTCACTACTATGGTTGGGTCACCGAGGTAGGCCTTTTGCGGTGGTGAAGAGAAGGTAGCGAGAGCATCCTGCTCTCGATTTGCGTCGGAAGGGAGAGAGCTAGAAGCTCTCACTACTTTGGCTGGATCGCCCGGTAGGCCTTTTGCGGTGGGTGAAGAGAAGGTAGCGAGAGCATCCTGCTCTCGATTTGCGTCAGAAGGGAGAGAGCTGGAAGCTCTCACTACTTCGGCTGGGTTGCCTGGGAGGTCTTTTGCGGTGGTGAAGAGAAGGTAGCGAGAGCATCCTGCTCTCGATTTGCGCCGGAAGGGAGAGAGCTGGAGTGGCAAGAAGAGCGATTTTTCTCGAAAGAGGGGGCTCGTGCGCAAATTCGGTTGAGCCTTCCAGCTTTCGTTTGTCTAGGATTGGACCTAGACCCGTTTCGGCCAGTCCAGACCTTCTCCGAGGGCTCCTTACGCTTCCTCGAACTTCTTCTCGAACAGTTCGGTCATCTCCTTCTTGAATTCAGCGGGGTCGCCGCCGTCGGTGGAGAATGTGAGAACGGAACCGGGTCCTGCTGCCAACATCATGAGGCCCATGATGCTTTTGCCATTTACCTTTTCTCCGTCCTTCTCGACCCAGACATCGCCCGGAAAGCGGTTGGCGATGCGAACGATCATAGCGGCCGGACGGGCGTGTATGCCCATCTTGTTGGATACGGTTAAAGGAAAGTTATCCGCGTTGCCGGAACTGCTAGGGGAGGATTCTGCTGCCATTGAAGGAGTCATTTGAAATTATTTGTTTGATGAAACGATCTTCGGAGCGGTTTTGCAATGACTTTTCCCAGAACTGTGATCAGAGCGGTCGGGCGAGGCATAAATCGCATGGCTGAAGATTCGAGGGGAAGTGGTTACATCTGGGGGGGCGGGACGAGGGGGTCTTCGGTAATTTTGTTCATCTCGGATTGAAGAAAGGCGCAGGATTCCACCTCGGTTCGGCCTTCCTGTAGCTTTTCTTTGGAGATGTGGTGGAAGCGGATATCAATCCGACTGAAAGGTTTGGGCAGGTAGAATCGATCCCAGGAATTGAGGCGCCAAGCCCGGTGAAAAGTGGCCCCAACGAGAATGAGGGGAGATTGAGCCTGTTTGGAGAGGAATACGGCGCCGGGCCGAAGATGGTAAATGGGGCCGCGAGAGCCATCTGGAGTCAGGCAAAGATCCTCTCCTGATTTATGAACGGCGAGCATCTCGCGGGCGGCTCGTATCCCCCGGCGGTGTGAAGATCCCCGGATAATGGTCGTCCCCAGCATCTGGAAGACGGCAGCGGGCCATGCCCCGTCACGGCTGGTGCTGGTGATCGCCGACATCCGAAAAGGCCGCTTAAACTTCTTCTTCGCGATGGCGGCGAGAAGGATGTGATTGTGCCAGAATATAATGATGGCCGGTTCTTTGATCGACGTCGCCTTTTTCAGCTCTTGGGGATCGATTCGAATCCGCAGGGTAAGAGCCCAAAGCTTGATCAGGATTAGCCCGGGAAAAACGATCAGGCGGCGGCGGAGGGAAGGACGAAAGATCGGGACATCCGTATCCCCGTATCGTCTGGTATAGGTTTGTTCAGTCAAAGCTGCGGTACTTTCCGTTATTTTTCTTGGCGAGGCGGCTGAACCCTTTGGCATCCTCCGGGTCCACGGCGAAGCCGATCGTGTGGATCCGAGCTTCTTCGGCAAGCTGGGACTGACGATCTTTGATCCGATCTTCCAGCTCGTTCCACGACAGGTTCTGATATCCCCGACCTCCGGGCGAGGTACGTTGATAGCTGCCGTCGGAAAGAAGGAAAATGACCTCGGGCTCCATGTCGAAAGCCGCCTCCAGCACGGCGCCGACTCCGTCTTCCCCCTCATACTTGAGGCCACGGAGAGTCCCGCTGGTGCGAAACTCTTGGTTCATCCAGCGAATGGCGGCCTCTTTGTTGTTCGCTGTTGCCGGGATCAGGGAGCTCTGAAAGGTTTGATACTGCCGCGAATGCTGGATGATCCCGAAAAGGGTGTTGGCATTGAGCTCACGAATCAGCCGGATGGTCTCGTTTTTGATTTCGGTAACGGGCATATTCGCCTCGGTCATCGCTTCGACGACCGAGGCCGAGACGTCGACGACGATCAGGACGCGGCTGGCACTGTCCTCGATGCCGAGAAAAGAGATGGAAGAGGACTCTCCGACGAGCCCCTGCATCATTCCGCCGATCCCTGCGCTTCCGAAGAGGGTGCTGCCCACTGGGCTAACGGTATCGGGAGGCTGCGGGCTGAAATCCATCGGAGGCACTTCCGGGAGCTGTGGGAGCTGACTCGGTGTCATCCGCGAAACCTGAATCTTCTCCATCTGCATCGGAGACTTGGCTGCCTGCTGAAACTCGGCGACCGCCATCTTGTGCTCCAATTTCCGCTGCGGCAGATAGATCGTCTTCTTGGCAGTGAATTGCGGGTCCTCTTTTTCAGTCGGTACCAATACCACGACGAAAATGGTGGTGAAGACCAGGGCTACCTGAATGGCGATCGCCAGAAAGAGCGCGCCGACCAACTTCTTCTTTTTCGGCTTCTTCTGGTTGGCGGAGTAGGCCTGGAGAGGGGAGTCCGTCATGCTTAGAAATGCAGTAGAGCCTCAGGTCCATTCTGGCGAATCATTTCCCAAATTTTGGCGCGAAGATATTTTTTTTAAATTCTTTCGAGAACGGTCTTGACTCAGCCTCTCTCCAAAGCAACCTCCATCTCTTTCCCTTTGGGGTAGTAGCTCAGTTGGTTAGAGCGCCGGCCTGTCACGCCGGAGGCCGCGGGTTCGAGTCCCGTCTATCCCGCCATTTTGGTAATGGCGTTTCCAAAGGGTCTATTCCCAATGGCACTTAGATAAGGCGTTTTTCTGAACGATCTGTGTCACTTTTTGCGTCTGCTTGGGGAAACAACCATTTGGTGTCTAGGTTTGGTCATAAGTTGGAATTTTTTGGGTCTTCTTTTCTTCACTCTGGGCTGGTGTCGTCCTGGCCTGAGGGGGAGTTTTTCGTCATGGATAAGTTCTTCGATAGCGGTTTGTAGCCGAACTTTTCCGACATATGTGCGGGTTCGGAATAGCTCGCAACAGCGCCTGAGAGCTTCGCGAGCCCCGGTAAAGCTGATTTGCCGGGGAGAAGCTCCGCGGCATGCCCGGAGCATTTG